>JAIUNH010000399.1 GCA_020161965.1 Pseudomonadota bacterium | reverse complement strand
CCATCGCCATGGGCGAGGGCGGGTACGGGTTCTCGTTGAGGTTCAGAAGGCGCGGCCGCGTGCCGGGATTTTCGAAATCGTGAAAGGTCTGCGGCTGACGATAAGCGGGCAACGCGCGGATCGCGGCGGTGGACCAGCTCAAGGCATCGGGGGCGTTCGTCATGTCGCAGCGACGGTAGTCGAGGCGTTCCGGCCTGTCGAATTAGATCATTTCGGGGCGGCCCCGCACAAATTCATGGTTATGATCCGCGTCGACATGGACGCCGATCTGATTCTCCATAACGGGCGCTTCGCCACGCTCGATCCCGCCAATCCCGACCCCGAAGCGGTCGCGATCCAGGACGGGCGTTTCGTCTTCGTCGGTGCCACGCGCGACGCGATGGCGCTAGCGGGGCCGAAGACCAAGACGATCGATCTTGGCGGGCGGCGCGCAATCCCGGGGTTGATCGACAGCCACACGCATGTGATCCGTGGCGGGCTCAACTACAATATGGAATTGCGCTGGGACGGTGTGGCTTCGCTGGCCGAAGCGATGCGCATGTTGAAGCGCCAGGCGCAGGTGACGCCCGCCCCGCAATGGATCCGCGTGGTCGGCGGTTTCGTCGAACATCAATTCGCCGAGAAGCGCCTGCCGACGATCGACGAGTTGAACGCGGCCGCACCCGACACGCCGGTTTTCATCCTGCATCTCTACGATCGCGCGTTGCTTAACGGGGCGGCGTTGCGCGCCGTGGGCTACGACAAGGATACGCCCAACCCGCCGGGCGGTGAGATCGTGCGTGACGCCAAGGGCAATCCCACGGGCCTGCTGCTCGCCAGGCCCAACGCGACGATCCTTTACGCGACCCTCGCCAAGGGTCCGAAACTGCCGGCCGAGTATCAGAAGAACTCGACCCGGCATTTCATGCGCGAGTTGAATCGCCTGGGTGTGACCGGTGTGATCGACGCGGGCGGCGGGTTCCAGAATTATCCCGACGATTACAAGATCGTCGAGGAATTGCATCGCGAAAACGCGCTGACATTGCGCATCGCCTACAACCTGTTCACGCAGAAGCCGAAGGGCGAACTCGCGGATTTCGACGGCTGGTCGAAAATCGTGAAGCCGGGCGACGGCGACGATCTGTTCCGCCATAACGGGGCGGGGGAGATGTTGGTCTACAGCGCCGCCGATTTCGAGGATTTCCGCGTCGAACGGCCCGATATGCCGCCCAATATGGAACGCGATCTCGAAGCGGTCGTCGGCCTGCTCGCGCGCAATTGGTGGCCGTGGCGCATGCACGCGACCTATAACGAGACGATCACCCGCGCTCTCGATGCGTTCGAGCGCGTGGCGAAGGACGTGCCCTTCGATGGTCTCCACTGGTGCTTTGATCACGCCGAAACGATCGACGACCGCAACATGGATCGCATCGCCGCGTTGGGCGGCGGCATCGCGGTTCAGCATCGCATGGCGTATCAAGGCGAATATTTCGTCGAGCGCTATGGCGCCACGAAGGCCGAAGCCACACCGCCGATCGCCAAGATGCTGGCGAAAGGAATCAATGTCGGTGCCGGCACCGACGCGACGCGCGTCGCTTCTTATAACCCGTGGATCTCGCTTTCGTGGCTGACGACCGGGCGCACGGTCGGCGGCACGCGGCTTTATCCGCCCGCCAATCGTTTGGACCGCGCGACGGCGCTGCGGCTCTGGACGCAAGCGAATACCTGGTTTTCGAACGAGCAGGGCAAGAAGGGCCAGATCAAGGCGGGGCAATTCGCCGACCTTGCCGTGTTGTCGGCCGATTACTTCGCCGTGCCCGAGGACGAGATCGCGGGGATCGTTTCGGTCCTCACGCTGCTTGGCGGCAAGCCCGTGCATGGCGACGGCGATTTCGCCGCGCTAGCACCCGTCCTGCCGCCGCCGACGCCCGATTGGTCGCCTGTGCGTGAGTTCAGCGGCTATCAGAAACGCGCCTCCTATCGCGCGACCTCGGGCGATGTCGTGCGTACGCAAGCCTGCGGCTGCGCCAATGCGTGCGGCGTGCATGGCCATGCGCATGCTTCGGCCTTCGGGGCCGTGCCGGCGGACGACGCGAAAAGCTTTTGGGGTGCTTTGGGCTGTGCCTGCTGGGCGTTCTAGCGCGGCTTCAGCGACAGCAGCGCATCGCGCACGGCTTTCAGGCCGCGCGTCAGGCGCTTGTCGCGCCGGACGACGACGGCAAGCGTGCGTGAAAGGCGCGGCGATAATGGCCGCGTGACGAATTCACCCGCGCGCGACACGCGCAGCGACATCGCCGGCAGTATTGCGCAACCCAAGCCTTCCAGCGCCATCGCCTTGATCGCTTCGGTGCTGCCCAGCGACAGCACCGGGTCGAGCTTCACCTTCTCGCGCGCGAACCAGGTATCGACCAGGCGGCGCGTATTGCCGCCGGGCTCGTAGAGCAGCACCGGCAATTTGGCGAGCGCCGATGCGCTTGCGCGCGCGGGCAAGGGGAATCCCTTGGGCGCCGCCGCCACGATCTCGTCCTTCAGCACCGGCACGATGTCGAGCATGCGGCCCGCGACCGGCAGCGTCGTCAGCGCGATGTCGAGAAGATTATCCTCCACCGCTTTCACGATATCGGCGGCATTGCCGGTCGCGACGGTGATCTCCAGCGACGGGAATTCGCGCCGCAGCGTGCCCAGTAGGGGCGGCAACAGAAAGATGCACGCCGTGGCGCCCGTGCCGATGCGCACGCGCCCCATCGTGCCTTGGCCGTGGCGCGCGACGGCGTCGAGTGCCGCATCGACCGCCGTTTCGATGCGCGGCGCATGCGCGAGGAGTTCGGCGCCCGCCGCGGTGGGTTGGGCCTTGCGGCCCACGCGTTCGATCAGCGTGACGCCCAGGCGCTTCTCAAGCTGGCGGATCTGCAAACTGATCGCGGGCTGGGTCAGGCCCATCCGTTCGGCGGCGGCGGTGAAGCTGCCGAGCTCGACGACGGTGGCGAAGCTGCGCAGCAGATCGAGATCGAGGCGTTTCATAACAAAGAAAATCTCATGATCCGTATAACGAAACAAATCTTCTTTTATGGCGTGGCAGGCGCCAGATTTGGGCATGACGAAGCCCAAGACGCTCTTCGGTTGGCTGCTTGAAACAGGCCTCTACTTTGCCGCGTCGCCCCATTCCTATTTGCGACAAAGGGCGGCGTTGGCCGAACTCGAAGAACGTTTGCGCGCCGATATCGGCGTCGGGGCCGATTTCGTGGAGCATGCGGCGATGACAAGCTTGGAAATTCGCGACGCGCATGACGACGATCTTCCCGCGATTGCGACGATCTACGCACATCATGTTTTGAACGGCCTCGCGTCGTTTGAAGAAGTGCCGCCCTCGATCGACGAACTCGCCAAACGGCGCGCGAATGTGCTGGCGCTGGGCTTGCCCTATCTCGTGGCGGTCCGCGCGGGGCGCGTCATCGGCTATTGCTACGCGACGGCCTATCGGCCGCGCCCGGCCTATCGCCACACGATCGAGGATTCGGTCTATGTGGCGGTGGGACTCGGCGGGCAGGGGATCGGCTCGGCGTTGCTGGCGGCGCTGATCGCGCGCTGCGAGGCGGGGCCGTGGCGCCAGATGATCGCGGTGATCGGCGACAGCGCGAATGCCGGCTCGATCGGTTTGCACCGCCGTTTGGGCTTTCGGCAGGCGGGGGTTTTTCAATCCGCCGGGTTCAAATTCGGCCGCTGGGTCGATTCAGTGCTGATGCAGCGGGCCTTGGGCGAAGGGGACAACGCCTTGCCGCGTTCCGTTGGCTCCTGAATAATTGGCCACAATATTTGCGGCTGTTCGCGGCGATGCGGTTAACCAATTCCCAAAAAGCCTAAGTATATGTAAATCTTATGTTGGACTTTACGCAGGATAGAATATCCTGTGAGGGCCTAAGAATTAGGGGATGTCCCGCAAGAATGTCCGGCCTGGAAACCAGTTTCGGTCGACGCGAAGAACGCCGCCGCCGCGCGCGCTGGGGGCGTTTCCGTCGCTGGGGATTGGGGGCGGCGGCTTTGGGCATGCCGTTCGCGGTGCTGCCGAGCGATGGCGCACACGCGCAAGCACTGCCGACCGGCGGCAATGTGGTCGGCGGCTCGGGCACGATCTCGCAGACAAGTGCCAACCAACTCACCATCAATCAGAACAGCGCGACGCTGTCGATCGACTGGCAGAGCTTCTCGGTCGGGGCGGGCAATATCGTCCGCTTCATCCAGCCGGATAGCAGTTCGCTGGCGCTGAACCGCGTCATCGGTCCCGACCCGTCGATGATC
>JAIUNH010000398.1 GCA_020161965.1 Pseudomonadota bacterium | reverse complement strand
TTTCATCTCGGTGCAACGGCCCGCGCCATCGTCGCCAAGGTCGCGGCGCATCCGCACAACCCGGGCCGGCTGAGCCTCGACGACCTCGCCGGCTATCGGGCCGTCGAGCGTCAGCCGCTGTGTCGCGATTACCGTCAATGGACGGTCTGCGGCATGCCGCCGCCATCCTCGGGCGGCATCGCCGTGGCGCAGATCCTCGGCCTGCTCGAAACCAGCGACATCGCCGTCCACCGTCCGCGTGACGGCCAGCCCGCCGAACAGGCCGTGCATCTGCTCGCCGAGGCGGGACGCCTGGCCTTTGCCGACCGCAATGCCTTCGTCGCCGATCCCGATTTCGTCCCCTGGCCGCGCGGCCTGCTGGCGCCCGACTACCTGCGCGCCCGGGCGGCGATGATCGGCGAGCGCTCGCTCGGCGAGGCCTGGCCGGGCACGCCACTCGACGCCGCTGCGGCACCGGCCGGCGACCGCAGCCCGGAACGGCCGGCGACGGCGCATCTGTCGGTGGTCGACGCCGACGGCGGCGCGGTCGCCATGACCACCAGCATCGAGGACGCCTTCGGTTCGCGGCAGATGGTGCGCGGCTTCCTGCTCAACAACCAGCTCAGCGATTTTTCCTTCATCGCCGCCGAGGCCGGGCGGCCAGTGGCCAATCGTGTCGAACCGGGCAAACGACCGCGCTCGTCGATGGCGCCGACGCTGGTGTTCGCCCGCGATCCGCTCAACGGCAAGCGCCGCCTGCAGCTCGTGCTGGGTTCGCCCGGCGGCGCCCAGATCATCAACTACGTCAGCCGCGTGCTGGTGGCGATGCTCGACTGGGGGCTCGACGCCCAGTCGGCGATCGCGCTGCCCAACCACGGCTCGCGCAACGGCCCGACCGAACTCGAAAAGGACCGGGTCGCGCCGGAGCAGGTCGAGGCACTGCGGCGGCGCGGCCACGAGGTTCGCCAGCTCGAAATGCCGTCGGGCCTGCAGGCGATCGAACGCATTCCCGGTGGCTGGCGCGGTGGTGCCGACCCGCGGCGCGAGGGTGTCGCCCGCGGCGAATAGGTGTGCTGCGGCTGCCGCCTCAGCGGGCTGCAGCGCGGCGCAGCATCTCGGCGGCCATGGCGCCGAACTGTTCCTCGGCCTCGTGCCGCATCGCCCGCGTGCCGAGGCCCGGCGGCAGCCAGAAATCGACGATCTCGGGGAATTGCTGGCGCAGCAGCGGTACGAACACGTCGTTCAGCGCTTCGCCCAGCACCGACGGTTCATCGGGCGGCCGCCCGGTGAAGGTCGAAAGATAGATCGGGTCGCGGCGCATCGTGATCGCGCTGACCGTGAACACCGGAAATTTCTCGACCGAATTATAATAGCCGGTGTGATCGCCATAGGGGCCTTCGTCGCCGTAATCGTCGAGGCTGACATGGCCTTCGATCACGATCTCCGCCTCGGCCGGCACTTTCAGCGGCACCGTTTTGCAATCGACGAGTTCAACGCGCTTGCCGCGCAGCAAGCCGGCGAATTGATATTCGCTCAGCGTTTCCGGCACGGGCGTGACGGCCGCCAGGATCGTGCCGGGATCGGCGCCCAACACCACGGCGGCCGGGAAGGGCTCGGTCTTGCCCGCTTTCGCCCAGCGTTGATGCTGCTGGGCGCCGCCGCGATGCTTGAGCCAGCGCATCAGCGTCGTGTTCTTGCCCGTCACCTGCATGCGATAGATGCCGAGATTGAACTTGTCTTCGCGCGCCCCGCTCGGCCCCTTGGTTACGACCAGCGGCCAGGTGATCAGCGGGGCGGGCTCGCCCGGCCAGCAGCTTTGGATCGGCAATTGCGCGAGGTCGATCTGATCGCCGGTCAGCACGACTTCCTGGCAAGGGGCCGTGCCGAAGCTTTTGGTGCCGGGCTTCATCGCCAGCACGGTCTTGGCGAGCGGGACGAGTTCCAGCGCTTCGCGCCAGCCTTCGGGCGGCTGCGGCTGGCGCAGGAAGGCGAGCGTTTCGCCGACTTCTTTCAATTGATGCGGCTCGCGATCCATGCCCCAGGCGACGCGCTCGACCGTGCCGAACAGATTGACCAGCACGGGGATCGGCGACACCGATCCGTCGGCGCGGATCGGCTTTTCGAAAATCACGGCCGGACCGCCCTCGGCCAGCAGCCGGGTCTGGATCTCGGTCATTTCCAGCACGGTCGAAACCGGTTCTTTGACCCGGACGAGCCGGCCGGCGCTTTCGAGGCGTTGGATGAAGTCGCGGAGCGAGGCGTAAGGCATGACGCCCGAACTATAGGGGGTGACTCCGCGCATTTCCACACGCCGGGGACGGTCCTCGACTCCGGAATATTTTTATGATTATTGTTAATTCTAAAATATAAACGCGGAGGATGTCATGGCGGGCGAGGGGCTGCAATTTTTCGCGACCAACCGCGCGATGGAAACACTCAGCAAAGCTGTGGAACTCGACGCCAAGCCTGGCGCGGGCGACAAAGCGAAAGCCGACCGCTATCGCCTGCAAAGTGGCGGGTACTACTTCGTCGATGCTGATGAATACATGTCCTATTACCTGGCGCAGGTCGACGGATCGGTGATGCCGGAAACGGCGATCGTTCAGGATTCGAACGGCGACGTATTCGACAAGTTTCTCGCCCGGCCCGAGATCGGCCGTGTCGTCGTCTGCGTGCATGGGTTCAATGTCGATTTCCACCATGCGATCACTTGGTTCCGCATTCTGACCGATACGATGCGCCATCGGGGTTTCGGCAATTCGATGGCGCTGCGCACGGACGACGCATCTTTCGCCGGTGCAAAAGCCGGGAGCTTGACCGCGTTCATCGGCTTCTCTTGGCCGTCGAACGGCAGCGCGCTCGCCTATAACCGCGATCAAGCCGATGCGGTTTCATCCGGTCAGGCTTTCGTCAACTTACTGATGCGGCTGCGCATCCACGGCAAACGCATCGTGTTGCTGTGCCATTCGATGGGAAACTATCTCGCGTGCAACGCGCTCGCCGGCCTCGTGAATCGGGTTTTCTTGCCGGTCGCGATGACGGCCGAATACATCAAGGAACGCTTCAAGGATTTGCCCGAGGCCGAAGCGCAGGCGTTGGAGGCGACGATCCGCAACGAGATTTCGCGCGCAAAAGATGCGAAGCGTCAGCCGCCCTATCTGATCGACGAATATGTGATGATCGCGCCGGACGTTGAGCGGCGGCACGTCACCAAGTCGCGCGACGAACAATCGAATCGCGCCTATATCGGTCCGTTCTATTCGGGGCTCGAGCATATCGTCGGCAATGTCGTGAACGTCTATTCGCGCTTCGACGGCGCGTTGTCGATTTCGACCATCGAAAAGAAGCCGAAGGATTGGGCGTTGAAGGTCGGCGACGCGCTGGCCGCGATGGCGCCCTGGGGCGCGCTCGACGATCTGAAGCGCGACCCGGACAATAAATGGGAGATGCGGCTGGGCTCGTCGGCGCACCCGATCACGGCGCCCGCGAATTTCGCCTCGCTCAACGCGACCGAAATCGCCGGGCGGCCGATCGATCATTCCGACCATATCGACAGCGCGCCGGTGGCCGAGGCGATCGCCTCGGCGCTGGGTCTCGTCAAAAATTGAGCATCCCGGGCGGGCGGGCGCTATTCTCCCGCCCGCCATGGACCGCTTCCCCGCCGATTTCGCCGATTTCCTGAGCCCCGCCGGCCGCCGTGTGCTGGACGGCAAGCTTGTTCTGCGCGCCGAGCCGTTTTTGGCGCGGTCCGATCTGATCGCGCCCGCCAAGGCCAAGGCGGCGTTCGCATTGCTCGAGCGCGCGCTGGGCGCGGTAGTTCGGCCGCTGGACCGCGCCATTCCGCCCGAATCGATCCTCAACCAGACGCGCAATTATCAGGAGCGCTTGCCCAAGACCGTCCGCGTGCGCACCGCCGATCTCGATGCGTCGCGCGGCAAGGCGCGCGAGGCCGCCCGCACAACGGGGCTGGAAGCGATGCTGCTCTCGCCGAGTTTTCGCGATTTCGCCACGGCGCTGGCGGGCCGCAAGCTGACGCGCGGCTTCGGGCGCCAAGCGCTACGCTACGGGCCCGGCGATTATTCGGGCCCGCATACCGACCATCACCCCGAAGATCCGGCGGCGAAGGACGGATATTTCGATTTGCATCTGTCGTTTGTCGGCGGCGGGGCGACGCGCCAGTTGCTGGTCTACGCCAAGGATGGTCATCTCAGCGAAACGGTGGATGTGGCCGCGCCCGGTCTCGTTTCGGCCTATCGCCTGCCGTTCTGGCATTACACGACGCCGCTCGAAGGCAAGGCT
>JAIUNH010000397.1 GCA_020161965.1 Pseudomonadota bacterium | reverse complement strand
GCTCGATATAGGGCGTCATCGCCGAGGTGAGGCGCTTCCACGAATAGCTCGCGAACAGCGACAGCGCCAAAGTCACGGTCACGAACATCATCCAATGGGTAATCTCGCGCGAGGCGGCGACTTGGCCTTTCTCGCGCGCATCCTCCAACCGTTTGCCGGTTGGCTCTTCTGTTTTTGAGGAGTCGTCGTCGGCTTCTTCCGCCATGGCGCGATCCTAGGGTTGGAGCAAGAGCGGTTCGAGGCGGTCCATCAAACCGCGCTCGAAAGCGAACATGGCGCCCGACATCGTGATCGCCAGCGCGAACAGCGCCACGGCGATGATCAAAGGCTGGGCGACGAAGAAGACCTGCATCTGTGGCATCAGGCGCGCGACCAGCGCCATGGCGAGGTTGATGATCAGGCCGAAGACGAGAAAGGGGGCCGAAATCTGCACGCCGACCAGGAAGGCGTTGGAGGTCCAGCGCACGAAGGCTTCCGCCCAATCGCCGTAAGGCACGACCGAGCCGGGCGGGAACAGCGTGTAGGAATCGGCCATCGCGCGCAGCAGCAGATGGTGGATATCGGCGGTGAAGATGATCGCCAGCGCCGTGGCGACCATGATCGAGGACACGGCCGTGCCCTGCTGGCCGAAGCCGGGGTCGAACAACGTGGCGGCTGCCAAGCCGCCTTGCTGCGCGATGATCGTGCCCGCGACCGTCAAGGCCGACAGGCTGAACCGCGCAGCGAGGCCGATAAAGGCGCCGACCAGCGTTTCCTGGGCGAAGATGCCGGCGAACAGCAGCGGGCTTTCGGGCAAGGGCGGCAAGGTTCCCGCGACGACCGGCGTCACGATCGCGGTGATCGCCAGGGCCGCGCCCAGCCGGATGCGCATGGGCACGTAGACTTCACCGAAACCGGGCATCGCCATCAGGGCGGCGCCGACGCGCACCAGAACCGCGAAAAAGGTGAAGGCTTCCGCCGGCAGGATCGCGATCAGCGGATTGATAAGCGCATTCATCCCGTGCCGCCGATGCCGATGCCGACGGCCTTGGCCATCAGCTCGCGCGTGAACTCGATCAGCGTGTTCGACATGAACGGGATGGTCAGCACGAACACGGCCAGCAGGATCAGGATTTTCGGCACGAACGTCAGCGTCTGTTCCTGCAGCTGGGTCAGCGCTTGGAACAGGCTGATGATGAGGCCGACGACAAGTGCGGTCAGCATCAAGGGTGCGGCGATCTTGAGCATGACCCAGACCGCTTCGCGGGAAATTCCAAGGACGTCGGCGGCGTTCATCTGCGAACGGCCCCTTCGCCGCTAGATTTGCATCCGGATGATTTCTTGATACGCGCCGACAACGCGGTCGCGCACCGCGACGGCGGTTTGCAGCGTGACTTCGGCGGCGGAAATCGCCTGCACGACCTGGGCGACGTCGGCTTTGCCGGCCAATGCGCGCAAGCTCGCCTGTTCGCCGGCGCGCAAAGAACCCATCGTCGCCTTGGCGGCGTCGGCGAGCACGTCGCCGAAGGCCTGCGTATCGCCCGAGCCGCGCGCGTCCACGCCCGCGGACTTGCCGATGGACTGCGTGCCGGCATAGGCGGCGGCGACGGCGGAGGGATTGATGGCCATTTAGCTTTGCGTCCCGTTCTTCGGCTTAGCCGCGCAGCAGATCGATCGTGCGCATGATCATCGTCTTCGACGCGTCGATGACGTTGATATTCGCTTCGTAGCTGCGCTGGGCCTGGCGCATATCCATCGCTTCGATCAGCGTGTTGACGTTCGGCGCCAGCACATAGCCTTCCTGGTCGGCGGCCGGATGGCCGGGATCGTAGCGGCGCTGGAAGGCGGTCTTGTCGGTGCCGATGCGCGACGGGCGCACCGTTTCCGCACCCAGCTGGCGATCGAGCACGTTGCGGAAGCTGATCGTCTTGCGGCGGAACGGATCCGCACCCGGCGTTTCGCCAAGTGCATCGGCGTTGGCGATGTTTTCCGAGATCACGCGCATGCGCGTCGATTGCGCTTGCAGACCCGATGCGGAAACCTTGATGGCTTTCTGAAGATCCATGATCCGATGTCCTTACTGGCCGGGCCGCCCGATGGCGGCGCGCAGCATGGCGATCTGACGGCGATAGATGTTGGTGGTGAGCTGATAGTCCATCGACGTGTCGGCGACCTTCATCAACTCGGTATCCATCTCGACCGAGTTGCCCGACATCGTGGTTTCCTTGGCGCGCGGCGTGTCGACGCGATGCGGCGGCGGGATGATCTTGCTGACCTGATGCTCGCCCGACGTCGTGGTCGCGGCCAAACGCTGGGTCTGGCCGCGCAACTCGGCGCGGAAATCGAGGGCGCGCAGATCGTGCGGCTTGTAATTGGGCGTATCGGCGTTGGCGATATTCTGCGCGAGTACCTGCTGGCGCTGGCTGAGCCAGTCCATGCGGCGGGAGATCATCCCGAACAGGGGCATACGCGAGAAATCCATGACGCGCCTGGTTCCGTGAAAATCCACCGCTTTTCGCGGCGTTGACGGGGAGTATGACCCGTCGAAGGTTAACAGAACGTAAATTATCCCAAATTTTAGAGAATTTGAAGTCCTTTCGATTCAACCTCAGAATCAATACCTTGTGGTTAAGAACCGAGTCGGATTCGAGGGCGAATTTAGAGTTAACCCCTCGGATTTCTTTGGTGAAACGCCTTTTAAGAAACTTTTAGCGGTTTTGTGGCCATCATGACCCTGCCGAGTTTCGCCGCCGGTTTCGTCGAAGGATCACCCGTCGTTTGGCCCGTCGTCCGCCCCGCAAACCCTTCGACCCGGACATCAACCGGGCCGTGGCCCTCAAATACGCCCGTGGCGAGGCCGATGCGCCGCGCGTCACGGCCAAGGGCGAAGGTCTGCTCGCGGACAAGATCATCGAAGTGGCGCGTGCGCACGGCGTCGAGGTGCGCTCCGACCGCGATTTGGTGCGCTTGCTCGATACGGTCGATATCGACAGCCCGATTCCGCTGGAGGCTTTCCAAGCCGTGGCCGAAATCCTGTCCTACATCTATCGCCGGCAGGACAAACTCAAACCGCCGAAATCCGGCGAACAACGGGAACGTTGACGCAATGCGCGCCGTGGAAGTGCTGCAGAATATCGTCGATATGACGCGCGAGCTGGAAGACGCGCGCGGCCGCGTGCATCGCGGATTGGATGTCGATATGGCCGGATTCGATTTGCGCGTGCGCGATCTGTGTTTGGCCGCGACCGAATTGCCGCGCGCCGAAGGCAAGGTCTGCGCCGACGCGTTCGAATCGATCGCGGTGGGGCTCGACCGTTTGACCGCCGCTTTGCGCATGGCCGAGCGTGTGGATCTGAAGCCGGGCGCCAAGCCGTGATGATCGAACCGCAGAACCTGTTTCTCTACGCGGCGGCACTCGCCTTCGTTCTTGCGTTGGTTGCATTGTTCGGTTGGCTCGCGCGCCGCTTCCTGCCGGGGGCGGGCGGTATATCGACCGGCAAGCGCAAGCGTTTGGCGCTGCTCGAATCCTTGACGCTCGATCCGAAAACCCGCGCGGTTCTACTGCGCCGCGACGATGTCGAGCATCTGATCGTGCTCGGGCCCCACGGTGCGATGAAGGTCGAAACGCTGAAAGCGGAAGCGGAGGATCGCGTATGATCCGCCGGATGCTGCTTCTCGGTTTGGTTGTCGCCGGAATCGCGATTCCGGCCGAGGCCTTCGCGCAAGCTTTCACCCTCGATTTGGGCGACGGCAGCTCGACGACGGGCCGTATGGTCCAATTGATCCTGATGATGACGGTGCTGACGCTGGCACCGTCCATCCTGATGATGGTCACGAGCTTCGTGCGCATCATCGTCGTGCTGTCGCTGCTGCGCACGGCCTTGGGCACGCAGCAAGCCCCGCCCAACGTGGTTTTGACGAGCCTCGCGCTGTTCCTCACCTTCTTCATCATGACGCCGACGGGCGAGCGCGCATGGCGCGAAGGCGTGTCGCCGCTCATCAACGGCCAGATCACCGAAGAACAGGCGGTCGAGCGTACGGCGAAGCCCTTCCACGATTTCATGACTCAGCATGTGCGCGAAAACGACGTGGCGCTGTTCGTCGATATCGCGAAGATCGAAGCCCCGGCCTCGCCCGAGGCGATCCCCTATCGCGTGCTGATCCCGGCCTTCTTGATCTCAGAACTGCGCCGCGCGTTCGAGATCGGCTTCCTGCTGTTCGTGCCCTTCGTCATCATCGATATGGTCGTGGCGGCCGTCTTGATGTCGATGGGCATGATGATGATGCCGCCGGCCGTGGT
>JAIUNH010000396.1 GCA_020161965.1 Pseudomonadota bacterium | reverse complement strand
AGTCCCGGGATCGATCTTCCAGTCGATTTTCAGGGCCGGATCGTCCCAACGGACGGTCACTTCGTCCTTCGGGCTGTAGGGCGCATCGACCTTGTAGGCGAAATCCGCCACGTCGCTCAGCACCGCAAACCCATGCGCGTAGCCGCGCGGGACCCACAACTGGCGCCGGTTATCCGACGTCAGCTCGACGCCCAGCCATTTGCCGAAATTGGGATGGCCCTTGCGCACTTCGGCCACCACGTCCCACACCGCGCCCGCGACGCAATGGACGAGCTTGCCTTGCGCGTTGGGATCGTTTTGCAAATGAAGCCCGCGCAACGTGCCGCGCACCGAGCGGGACAGATTGTCCTGCACGAACAGGCCGATGCCGATTTCGGCGTAACGCTGCGCGTTCCAGGTTTCCAGAAAATGGCCGCGATGATCGCTGAAGATTTTCGGCTCGATCAGCTTGACGCCCGGCAGCGAAAGTTCGGTGATGTTCATACGTTGCCGTAAACCGTGTTGCGGATCATCTTGAAGCCCTTCATCAGCTCGGCGATGCCGGAATCCAACGAATGGGCCGGGTTGAAGCCGGTCGCTTCGATGCGCGCATTCGACACGATGTAGTCGCGCTTATCCGGGTCCTCGCCGATCGGCGCTTCCATGAATACGAAGCCGGGCACGTGTTTCTGGATGCGCTCGCAAAGTTCCCATTTGGAAAGGTTCGCGTCCGACAGGCCGACATTATAGGGCCGGTCCTTCATCGCATCGAAGTTCTTCAGCCCATGCAGGAAGGCGCGCGCCACGTCGCGCACATGCACGTAGTTGCGCTTGAAATGCGGCTCGAACAGCACGACCGCCCGATCGGTGACGGCGCGATGCACGAAATCGTTGACCAGCAAATCGATGCGCATGCGGGGACTCATCCCGAACACGGTCGCAAGGCGGAACGAGATCGCGTTGCCGCGATCGAGTGCAGCTTTCTCCGCATCCACCTTCGTCGTGCCGTAGAGCGAGAGCGGGCGCAGCGGCGAATCTTCCGTGCATTCCTTGCCCTTCTCGCCCACGCCGTAGCCCGAATTGGTGATCGGCATCAGCACGCACTGATCTTTGGACAGCAGCTTCAGCAGCGTTTTGACGGCGCCCAGATTGATCGTCTCGGCGCCGATCTTGTCGGCGTTACACAAGGGCGCACCGACCAGGGCGGCGAGCGGGATCGCCACATCGGCCTTGGCGATCAGCGGCTTCAACACGGCTTCGTCGCGCGCATCGCCGCGCACGATGTCGAAATCCGGATGCGCGCAGACATGGGCGAGCGGCGCCTGTTTGAACATGAAATTATCCAGCACCGTCACCGCATAGCCCTGCTCGAGCATGGCGGGCACCATGGTGGAGCCCAAATAGCCCGCACCGCCGGTCACGAGAATCCGCGTTTTCTGCGCCATTTTCGTTCCTTCCCGATGAGTCCGCTTGGGTCTAAGTCAGGTCCGTTCACTTGGCAAGTGATGGGGCTTCGGGCGATAGTCGGGATAAGAATTTCCCGCCGGAGTCGCCAAGCCCGTGATCATCAGCCGCACGCCCTATCGCCTGTCGCTGTTCGGCGGCGGGACCGATTACCCGAAATGGTACCTAAAGCACGGCGGGGCGGTGATTGGCACGGCGATCGACAAATACTGCAATATCTCGGTCCGGCGCCTGCCGCCCTTCTTCGAGCATCGCTATCGCATCGTGTGGAGCAAGATCGAACTGGTCAACGACCTGCTCGAAATCGACCACCCGGCCGTGCGCGCCATCCTGCTCGACATGAAGGAACGTCGGGGCCTCGAAATCCACCATGACGGCGATCTGCCAGCGCGCTCAGGGTTAGGCTCGTCGTCGTCCTTCACCGTCGGCTTGCTCAACGCGCTGCATGCGATGCGCGGGCGTATGGTGTCGAAGGACGAGCTTGCGCGCGACGCGCTGCGCATCGAACAGGAAGTCATCCGCGAACCCGTGGGCTCGCAAGACCAAGTCTGGGCGGCTTACGGCGGCCTCAACCGCATCGATTTCGAGCGCGACGGCTCGTTCTCGGTCACGCCCTTGATCCTGGGCCGCGAACGCCGTGACGAGCTGGAAGGCAGCTTGATGCTGTTCTTCACCGGCTTGTCGCGCTTCGCGATGACCATGGCGAAGAAGCAGATCGCCAATATCGACGCGAAGGAAAAAAACCTCCATCGCATGCGGGAAATGGTGGACGAGGCGCAAGCCATCATCACCTCCCCCCGCCGGCCGATGCTGGAATTGGGCACGCTGCTGCTGGAGGCCTGGCGCCTCAAACGCGAACTCGCCGACGGCATGTCCACACCCGAGATCGACGCGATCCACGATGCCGGTATTGCGGCCGGGGCGATCGGCGGCAAATTGCTGGGGGCGGGCGGCGGCGGCTTTATGGCGTTCGTCGTGCCGCCCGAGAAACGCCAAGCGGTGCGCGAGAAACTCGGCCATCTGATCGAGGTCGAGATCCGCGTCAACGCGCCCGGCAGCCGGATCGTGGTTTACGAGCCCGACGACGCTTTTCGCGATTAAGTCTCCACTTCTGCGGGCGCCGCCGGTACGATTCGGGATTCGAGTCGGCCCCTTGGGAGAATCATGCCCGCCGCCAAGCCATCCAGGCCGAAAAAGGCCGATCCGGCCCGGCTTTACCGCGCCGTGCGGCGCATCCGCCGGGTCGAGGAGGAGGTGGCGCGCATCTACCCCTCCGACAAGATCAAAAGCCCCGTCCATCTGTCGATCGGCCAGGAAGGCATCGCCGTCGGCGTGTGCGATCCGCTGGAGCCGCGCGACGCGGTGTCGGGCACGTATAGAGGTCACGCGACCTACCTTGCAAAGGGCGGCGATCTCAACGCCATGATGGCCGAGCTGTTCGGCAAGGACACGGGCTGCGCGCGCGGCAAGGGCGGCTCGATGCACCTCGTCGACATGAAGGTGAACGTGCTAGGCTGTTCGGCCGTCGTCGGCACGACCGTGCCGGTCGCCGCCGGCTTCGCCATGGCGCAGAAGATGCGCAAGACCGGTGCCGTGGTCGCGTGTTTCCTGGGCGATGGCGCGTCGGAGGAAGGCTGCTTCCCCGAAACGCTGAACTTCGCCGCCCTTCACAAATTGCCGGTGATCTTCGTTTGCGAGAATAACGGCTTCGCGATTCACGAACCGCTCGCTAAACGCTGGGCGACGACCAAATTGTGCGAACGCGTGCGCACCTATGGCATTCCGGCGACGCGCTTCGCCGATTCCGACACCGTGAAGATTCGCGACCATATCGCCAAGGCGTTGCCTGCGATGCGCAAAGGCAGCGGGCCGATCTTCATCGAATGCCTGACCTGGCGCTGGCGCGAACATGTCGGCCCCGGCGAAGATTACGATGCGGGTTTCCGCAGCAAAGCCGAACTTGCCAAGTGGCAAAAGAAGGATCCGGTCGTCGTTCTCGGCAAGAAGCTCGACAAGAAACTCAAAGCAACGATCGATGCGGAGATCGAGGCCGAACTCGCCGCATCGGTGAATTTCGCCGAGACCTCGCCTTGGCCCGACGCGAAGGAGCTGTATAGCGATGTCTTCGCGTAAGAAACTTCCGCCGCCGCCGCTAACGTGGCCCGGCCGCATGGAAGACGGGCGGCGCGTGCTGCGCTATGTCGACGCGCTGTCGGAAGCCGTGGCGCTCGAAATGGCGCGCGACGAGAAGGTCTTCCTGTTCGGCTTGGATGTCGACGACCATAAATCGATCCAAGGCTCGACGCGCGGTCTGCTGGAGCGCTTCGGCAAGGATCGCGTGTTCACCACGCCGTTGTCGGAAGACGCGATGACCGGTGTGGCGATCGGTGCGGCGATGGCCGGCATGCGGCCGATCCATGTGCATATCCGCATGGATTTTTTGATGCTGTGCATGAACCAGATCGTCAACATCGCCAGCAAGGCGCGCTACATGTATGGCGGTCAGGTGAAGGTGCCGATGGTCGTGCGCTCGATCATCGGTAAATCCTGGGGCCAGGGCGCGCAGCACAGCCAAGCTTTGCATTCGCTGTTCATGCATCTGCCCGGCATGAAGGTGGCGGCCCCGTCCAACGCGCATGACGCGAAGGGCTGCACCATCGCCGCGATCCGCGACGACAACCCGGTGCTGATGATGGAGCATCGCTTGCTCTATCCGACCGAAGCGGTCGTCAACGAAGGCGCTTACGTCGTGCCGCCCGGCCGCAGCCGCGTGTGCCGCTTCGGGCGCGACGTGACGATCGTGGGCGTGTCGAACATGGTCGTCGAAGCCTTGCGCGCGGC
>JAIUNH010000395.1 GCA_020161965.1 Pseudomonadota bacterium | reverse complement strand
GCAACCGCTGTACGCATCGGTCGCGATCTCGACAAGATCGGCCTCGAATACTACGAGGACCCGTGCTGGAACGCCGCCGGCATGGCGCAAGTTCGCCGTTCGGTGACGACGCCGATGGCGACGAATATGTGCGTGACGACGTTCGAGGAGTTCCAGCCCGCGATCCAGATGGGCGCGATCGACATCGTGCTGAGCGATGTCTGGTACTGGGGCGGCATGCGCGCAACGATGGCCGTGGACCGCATGTGCCAGGCGGCCGGTATCGATCTCGGCATGCATTCCAGCGCCGAACTCGGCGTGGCTTGGGCGGCGATGATCCACGCCGCCAGCGCCATGCCCAATCTCAAACTCGCGATCGACTGCATGAACCTGCATCTGGCCGACGACATCATCGTCGGCGGCAAGATCGTGCCCAAGGGCGGCGTCGTGCGCCCGCCCGAAGGGCCGGGCCTGGGCGTCGCGATCGACGAGGCGAAGCTCGCCAAATACGCGAACCTCGCGGCGTCGGGGGCCGCTAGCGATCGCTTCCTGAACCCGGGGCTCGCCGATAGCGGTCGCCCCGGCTGGTATCCCAAAAGCCCGGCGTGGTGAGAACGATATGACGATCAAACTTGCTGATCTCGACTGGGCATCGATTGCCGCGCGCTTCAAGCGGCTCTACACGCCCGCCGTGTGCGATGTGTTGGATGGCTATGAACTTCGCCATCAATACGTCCATCACTCGATCAAGCCGCTCGACCGCACGCTGATGATCGCGGGTCCGGCCTTCACGATCGTGGGCATGCAGAACTCGACGCGCGACAAATCCAAGCGCATGGGCCCGCGCGTGATCGACAGTTTCGTGCCGCACGTCGTGGCCTGCTACGACACGTCGGGCGACGAAACGACCGGCGTGTGGGGCGAGCTGTGGAGTGCGGGGGCGGTCAAGCGCGGCTGTGTCGGCGCCATCGTCGATGGCGGCATTCGCGACACGGCCTATATCCGCCGCGCGAAATTCCCGATCTTCCACAAGCACACGATTCCGGGCGACGCGATCGGACGGTTCAACATCGTCGACTTCGACTGCCCGGTGAATATCGGCGGCGTGCGCGTCAACCCGGGCGACTACGTGTTCGGCGACGAAGACGGCACGGTGATCGTGCCGAGCGCGCTGATCGTCGAGGTGCTCGCGAAGGCCGAAGCCGTCTGCGAGAAGGAAAACAAAATTCGCGATGCGATCGAAGACAATGCGTCGCTCGCCGATCTCTACGAAAAATACGAGCGGTTCTAAGGCGATGGCGCCGGTTTCCGCTTCGATGACGATGGTATTTCGCGGCTGCGAAGAAATGCCGTCGGAATGGGCCTTGAGTCGAAGTCATCATACGTCTTATGATCCCTTCCAAGGGAGGAATCATATGTCGGGATTCAAGGTCGCCAAGCCGGCGGAAACCGGGCGGCGCGATTTCGTCGTCCGTCAGCTGATCGGCATTATCCGCGATCGCAAAATCGCACCCGGTGCGCGTTTGCCCGCCGAGCCCGAGCTTGCCGATATGTTCGGCGTAAGCCGCACCGTGGTGCGCGAGGCGATGCAAACGTTGCAGGCGACGGGCACGATCCGTATCGAGCAAGGGCGCGGCACGTTCCTGGCCGAAAACCCGCTGGCGCAGCCTTTCAGCGTGTGGGCGACGATGAATACCCATCGCGTGGGCGAGCTGTTCGCCGTTCGCTCGATTTTGGAAGCGGAGGCCGCGAGCCTCGCCGCCGGGAATCGCACCAAGGCCGATCTTTCGCGCATGAAAGCGGCACTCGATGCCGGCCAGGAAGGTGTGGATGCGGTCGATTGGCGCGCGACGATGGCCGCCGACGTCGAATTCCACCGCGCTGTCACGCAAGCCGCCGGCCTCGCATTGCTGCGCGAGATGCTCGAAGTCGCGATCCCCGTATGGATCGACATGACGGCCGATGTGACGCGCGAACGCCGCCGCGCCGAACGCTTGCAACTGACGCTCGACGAGCATCGTGCGGTCTATGACGCGATCAAATCGGGCGACGGCGATGCGGCGCGCAATGCCATTCGCGCACATCTCGAAAATTCGCGCGACCGGCGCATCGCCAACGATGGCGGACACGCATAACCCGGCCGCGATGGCCGGTCTCGGAACGACCGAAAGATGAAAAAGGGAGGATAATGCGATGACCAGCAACAAGGGTTCGATGACGCGCCGCGCGACGCTCGCGGCCGCCGCCGCACTGGCGGTCTGTTTGCCGATCGCCGACGCGGCCGCGCAGACGACGATCACGTTCTGGAACGGCTGGGACGGCAGCCGCCGTCCGCAATTGCGCGCCGTGCTCGACGAATTCGAGCGCCGCAACCCGGATATCAAGGTCGAAAGCCTGACGCTGAGCAGCGACACGACCGCGCAGCGCTTCCTGACCGGCATCGCCTCGGGCGCCGTGCCCGATCTCTACATGACCCAAGCGGGCGATTTCTCGCGCTGGGGCTCGCTCGGCGCCTTCATGCCGCTCGACGATCTCGTCGCGCGCGACAAGATCGATCTCAACGCCACTTTCTTCCCGAGCTCGACCGAAGGCTCGCGCGTGAACGGCAAGCTGCTGCAGTTCCCGTTCAAGGTCGCGACGTCGATGCTCGTCTGGTACAACAAGGACCTGTTCCGCCAGGCCGGGCTCGATCCTGAGAAGCCGATCCGCACTTGGGCGGAGTTGGAAGAAGCCGCCGCCAAGACGACGAAGCGCAGCGGCACCACGATCGAGCAGCTCGGCTTCAATACCTGCCTCAATTGCTCGATGGGGACGGGCTCCGAGAACCCCTTCGTCGAATGGATGTCGCGCAACGGCGGTTCGATCCTGTCGCCCGACGGGCGCAACGTCGCGTTCGACTCGCCCCAGGGCGTGGACACGCTGAAATGGATGGCGGGCTTCTCCGACCGCACCGCCGGCGGCTGGGGCAACGTGCTGCGCCAATTCGGCTCGACCTGGAAGGATCTGCGCACCAGCTTCTATACGGGCAAGATGGCGATGATCCATGACGGCCCGTTCCTCTACAACATCATGGCCAACGACGCGCCGCATATGATGGACAAGGTCGGGGTGTTCGTCTCGCCGATGAACGCCGCGAACCCGGGTGCGGCACAGCGCTATATCGGCTATGGCGTGCCGGGCTACGGCATTCCGGCCAAGGCGAAAAATCCCGAAGCGGCGTGGAAGCTTTTGAAGTTCATCGCCATGGAAGACGCCGGTGCATGCGAGTTCTTCCGCCAGCAGAAGCGTGCCGACACGGCGTTGCGCAACTGCAAGGTCGATCTGCCGCCGACGGTCGCATCGGCCTTCGTGCAGAACGCCGAACTCGTCGAGGGCCATGCCGCCCCCGGCGTGTGGTCGCAGATCCATGCGCGCTTGCAGCAGATGTCGGAATCCGCACTGCTGGGCCAAGCCACACCCGAAGCCGCGATCAAGGCCGCGGCCGACGATGTGCGCCGCTTGCTCGCACGTCAGACGAACTGATCTGAAAAGGTAAGGCCGGCGCTCCCGCGAAGGGGCGCCGGCCGTTCGCCAGCACATGAATGCCAGCACGCATAGCCGTCTCACGATGACGAACCGCCGGCGCGAAGCCCTGTGGGGCTTGTTGTTCGTGTCGCCGTGGATCTTCGGGTTCGTGGGCTTCTCGGCGGGGCCGATGATCGCCTCGCTCTATCTCTCCTTCACCGAATACAACGTCGTGCAGGCGCCGATGTGGATCGGGTGGGAGAATTACGAGCGCCTGTTCACCTCCGACAGGCTCTACATCAAATCGCTGTGGGTCACGCTCGAATACTCGATGGTGCGCGTCCCCTTGGTGATCATCGTCGGTCTTGCCTTCGCGATGCTGATCAATGCGCGTTTGCGCTTCATGGCGGTGTTTCGCGTTTCGCTCTATCTGCCCTCGGTCGTGCCGTTGGTCGCGGCCTCGGTGCTGTGGCTGTGGTTCCTCAACCCGCAGCTCGGTTTCCTCAATCCGCTGATCCGCGAAGTGACCGGCTGGTCGCCGCCCAACTGGCTGCGCGATCCCGATTTCGCGCTTTACGCGATCATCGCGCTCAGCGTCTGGCAGGTCGGCCACACGATGATGATCTTCCTGGCGGGCTTGCAGGAGATTCCGCGTGATCTCTACGAGGCTGCCGAGATCGACGGCTGTGGCCCGGTCCAGCGCCTGCGCCATGTGACGCTGCCGATGATGACGCCGACGATCTATTTCAACCTGATCATCGGCGTGATCCAGGCTTTCCAGGCTTTCGCGGCAGTGTTCATCCTG
>JAIUNH010000394.1 GCA_020161965.1 Pseudomonadota bacterium | reverse complement strand
TGCGCGCCGGCCTGTCGTGCGCCGGCGAGCGCGCCTTCGAGGTCGTTCAGCGCGGCGGTGATCGACGTGACGCCCGCCTCGGTCGGTCCGGCGATGAAGCGCGCGACGCGGATACGCAGGATACCGAGATTGTCCTGCGCCTTTCCGGCGGCGGCGCCGAGCGCATCCTCGCCCGTTCGCATCGCGCCATCGAACGCCTCGGTCAGTTTTTGGCGCGCGTTAAGCGCGGCGGGTTCGTATTTCGCGGTGATGGCGTCCTCGCGCAGTGCCCGCAATTCGGCGACTTTGGCGAAGTTGCGCATGTACTCGTCGACCAGTTCGCCGATATTACGCGCCATCGTCCGGCGTTGTTCGGACAGGAGTTTCGGCGTCACCGCTTGGATCGTGTCGCGGATCTCCTTGGCTTTTTCGCCGACGCGTTTTTCCGCATTGGGATCGCCGAGCTCCACGAAGATCAAGACCTGACGTCGAAGCTCGGCGACGTTGGCGCTGACCCCTTCGATCGCAAGCGCATTGGCGGAGATCGACGCAAATCGGTCGAATTCGGATTGGTTGTCGCGCAGCGACATCCACGAGTTTGCCGCAAGAGCACTCAGCAAAATCAAAACGAACAAGAATCCGACGCCAATACGCGTACCGATCGAAAAGCGGCCATTGATCGCGGCGAATGCGGACATCTGGATCTCCCTTGCGTTCGCGAGCCTTCGGTGGCTCGGGATTGTTGCGGCTGATTACACCGTCGTCCAATTAACAAACGCTAAAGCTGCCGCGACGGATCGTACGCGTCGCTGTACATCCGCGTCGAAGCCATATTCGAAGGCGGCGGGAATGTTCGGACCGGACGCGGGGTATTGCCGCGATCGGATCTAAGGACGCGAACGACGTAACGTTGAGGCTGAAGTTTCCCGTCGTCGAATTGCTTCAGTCTTCGTCGTCGGCGGGGATGCGATAGGCTTCGAGCGTGGCGCGTGCGGGCCCGATCGAGCCCCACGGGCAATCGGCGAAGCGTAAGGCGACGAAGGCGCAGGTCGGGAATTTCGCCGCGATGCGCGCGCGCGTATCGGCTTCCGCGGGCGGGATCAGGTCGAGGGCGAATTCCTCCAGCCCCGGATTATGGCCGATCATCAGCACGGCATCGGGGCAGGGGCTGCGCTTGTCGAGTTCGGCCAAGCGTTGCCGCAAATCCTCGACATCGGCGAGGTAAAGCCGCTTCTCGATCGAGATTTCGGGGCGGCCGCCGAACCCGTCTTGGGTCAATTCCAGGGTTTGGCGCGTGCGCAAAGCCGCCGAGCACAGCACCAGATCTGGCATATACCCTTTATTTTCCAGCCACTTGGAAAGGCCGCGCGCGGCTTTCCGGCCGCGCTTGTTGAGATCGCGGTCGAAATCCTGGACGAACGGGTCGTCCCACGCGGATTTCGCGTGCCGGAGCAAGAAAAGTCGCTTGGGTTTCAAAATCTTGACACCGTTCGCCCGCTAGAGTCGCCCGCGCGTGATACCATAAACGGCCCTTCGGCATCAGCCTCGGGCAAGGAGAATTCAGGTGGACGGCGAAACGCGGACCCCCGAGCGGGTCGAAATCGGCGAAATCGAAACGTCGCGCTACATCAATCGCGAGCTGTCGTGGCTCGCGTTCAACGAGCGCGTGATCGAAGAATGCGCCAATCATCACCATCCGCTGTTGGAGCGGCTGCGCTTCCTGTCGATCTCGGCGTCCAACCTCGACGAGTTCTACATGGTGCGCGTCGCCGGGCTGAAGGGCCAAGTCGCCGCCGGCGTGACGACGCCGTCGGAAGACGGGTTGTCGCCGGCCCAAGCGCTCGCCGCGATCAACCGGCGCGCGGGCCAGTTGATGAACGTTCAGCAGAACGTTTGGATGGAACTGGTCGCGGAGCTTCGCGCCGCCGGGGTGGCGGTCGTCGGCCCGCATGAACTTAGCGACGACGATCGCGCGTTCCTGGCGCAGCGCTTCCAAGAAGCGATCTTCCCGATCCTCACACCGCTCGCGATCGATCCCGCACACCCGTTTCCGTTCATCCAGAACAAGGGTCTGGCGCTCGTCGCGCGTTTGGTCTCGCCGACCGATAATCGCGTGCTGCAAGCGCTGATCCCGGTGCCGCAGCAGGTCGAGCGTTTCGTGCGCTTGCCGGGCAAGACGATCCGCTTCATCCCGGTCGAGGATACGATCCGTCTCAATCTCGGCACGCTGTTCCCGGGCTTCGAGACCAAGGCCGTCGGCCGCTTCCGCCTGTTGCGCGATTCCGAAATGGAAATCGACGAGGAAGCGGAAGATCTCGTGCGCGTGTTCGAAAGCGCGTTGAAGCGCCGCCGCCGGGGCGAGGTGATCCGTCTCGCCTTCGACGCGGAGATGCCCGAAGATTTGCAGAACTTCGTGCTGTCGGAATTGGAAGTGAAGCCCGAGGATTGCTTCCGCCTGGGCGGCATGCTCGGCATGGCGGATCTGAAGCAGCTCGTGCTGTCCGAACGCGCGGATCTTCTGTTCCCGCCCTATAATCCGCGCTTCCCTGAACGCATCCGCGATTTCGGCGGCGATTGCTTCGCGGCGATCCGCCACAAGGATATCGTCGTCCATCACCCGTATGAAAGCTTCGACGTCGTCGTCCAGTTCCTGCGTCAGGCGGCGCGCGATCCGGCGGTCGTTGCGATCAAGCAGACGCTGTATCGCACGTCGGATAATTCGCCGATCGTGCGCGCACTGGTCGAAGCCGCCGAAAGCGGCAAGTCGGTCACGGCGATGGTCGAGCTCAAAGCCCGCTTCGACGAAGAAGCGAATATCCGCTGGGCGCGCGATCTGGAACGTGCGGGCGCGCAGGTCGTGTACGGCTTCATGGATTTGAAGACGCACGCGAAGATTTCGTATGTCGTGCGCCGCGAAGGCCCGGCTTTGCGCTCCTACGTGCATTTCGGCACCGGCAACTACCACCCGATCACCGCGCGCATCTATACGGACCTGTCGTTCTTCTCCTGCGATCCGGGCCTGTGCTCGGATGCGGCACGCCTGTTCAACTTCATGACCGGCTACGCCAAGCCCGAGGCGATGGAGAGGTTGGCCTTCGCACCGCTGACATTGCGCGCAACGCTGGTAAAGCATATCAATGCGGAGATCGCGCACGCCAAGGCGGGGCGTCCCGCCGCGATCTGGGCGAAGATGAATGCGCTGGTCGACGCCAAGATCATCGATAAGCTGTACGAGGCGAGCAACGCGGGCGTGCAGATCGATCTGGTGATCCGCGGCATTTGCTGTCTGCGGCCCGGCGTAAAGGGCATGTCCGAGAACATCCGCGTGCGCAGCCTCGTCGGCCGGTTCCTCGAACACGGACGCGTCGTGTGCTTCGGCAACGGCTTCGGCTTGCCGCATCCGGAATCGAAGCTGTTCATCTCCTCGGCCGATTGGATGCCGCGCAATCTCGATTGGCGCGTCGAAACCTTCGTGCCGATCGAAAATCCGACGGTTCACGAACAGATCCAAGACCAGATCATGGTGGCGAACCTGCGCGACGTGGCGCAAACTTGGGTTCTCGATTCGGCGGGCGACTACAAACGCCTCGAATGCGGGGCCGACGCGTTCAGTGCGCACGAGTTCTTCATGACCAACCCTTCGCTTTCCGGGCGCGGCAAGTCGCTCCACAACCCGGATAAAGTCAAAGCCAAGGGCAAGGGAAAACCGAAAGATTGAGATGGCGGTACGGCGCGCCACGTCCGGCGTCAGCATCGACAGGCGCCCCGTCGCGGTCGTCGATATCGGCTCCAACTCCATCCGTCTCGTCGTGTTCGACGGGACGAGCCGCGTGCCCTTGCCGTTGTTCAACGAGAAGGTCCTCTGCGGCCTCGGCAAGGGGATCGAGCGCACCGGCCAGCTCGACGAAACGGGCGTCGAGCAGGCGCTGGTCAATCTGCGCCGCTTCGCCGAGCTTGCGCGCGCGATGGGCGTGCGGCGGACCTATGCGCTTGCCACCGCCGCGGCGCGCGACGCCAGCAACGGCCCCGAATTCATCGCGCGCGTGCGCAAGACCACGGGCTTGCCGGTGCGCATCCTGTCGGGTGCGGACGAAGCGCGTATCTCGGCGCTGGGCGTGCTCGCCGGCACGCCGGGCTCCCAAGGGGCGATGGGTGATTTGGGCGGCGGCAGTCTCGAACTCGTGGCACTGGGCGAGGGCAAGACGCGCGGCCATGTGACCTTGCCCTTCGGACCGCTGCGCTTGAAGGAATACGCCGACAAGGGGCGCGGGCGTCTCAAAGACATGATCGACGAGCGTTTGAAGCCGCTCGATTTCCTCGAC
>JAIUNH010000393.1 GCA_020161965.1 Pseudomonadota bacterium | reverse complement strand
GGCACGACGCCGGAGCCCGTCCTGAAGGTTCTCGCCGACGGCATGACCGGCCTAGCCGATTACGCGCGCAAGCTTGGCGCGGCCGCGGGCAGCACGATCGGCTTGAAGCCGAACTCGGGGAACTATCCCCTGCAAGGCTACAAGACGTTTGGTTTTGCGTATGTCGAAGCGCTCGACAATTTCGATGTCGCGCGCGATTACGCGCATGTGCGTGGCGCGGTCGAGGGTGCACGCCTGTTCGAGGTCGTTCGCCGCAACGTCGCCAATCGCAAGATCGACGTGAAGCTCGCCACGCGCGTCGAGCGTCTCATCAAGAACGGCGATCGTGTGACCGGGATCGTCGTGGGCGGCAAGACGATCGCGGCGAAAGCGGTCGTGCTCGCCTGCGGCGGGTTCGAAGCCGATCCCGAAATCCAGCGCCAGCATTGGGTGCTGAAGCCGGTGCTGTCGGCCGCCGTCGATTTCAACACCGGCGACGGCTTGCGCATGGGTCAAGCCGCAGGCGCCGGGCTTTGGCATATGTGGCATTACCACGGCTCCTACGGCCTTAAGCATCCAGACCCGGACTATAAGTTCGGCATTCGCGTGAAGCGCCTGCCCGATTGGAACAACGCCGAGGGCTTGCGCGGTGACGTGACGATGACCTGGATCCTGCTGGATCAGGATGGGCATCGTTTCATGAACGAGTACGAGCCCTATATGCAGGATACCGGGCATCGGCCGTTCGAGCATTACGACACGTCGCGCCAGAAATTTCCGCGCGTGCCCGCGATCATGCTGCTCGATGCCGAAGGCCGCGCGCGCTATCCGATCAGCGCGCCGACCTGGAACGACGCGAGCGTCGCCGCGAAATTCGGCAAACACACGCCGCGCGATCTCGACGCCGCGATCTTCGCGGAGAACGAAACCCTCGATGAAGCCGCCACGCGTCACGGGATCGACACGCCCACGTTGAAACGCAGCGTCGAGGCTTGGAACGCGGCGTGCGACGCCGGGAACGACGACGCCTTCGGCCGCCCCGCCGGGTCGATGCTGCCGATCCGCAAAGGCCCCTACTCGACCGCCAAGGTCTGGCCGGTCGTGTCGAACACCCAAGGCGGTCTGCCGCACGATCCCGAACAACGCGTGCTCGATCCCTATGGCGTGCCGATCCCGGGGCTCTACGTCGCGGGCGAACTCGGCAGCGTGTTCGGCCATCTCTATCTCTCCGGCGGCAACATCGCCGAAAGTTTCGTCGGCGGTCGTATCGCCGGCCGCAACGCCGCCGCTCAGTAAGGAACGACGCATATGCCCATCCCGTCGCGCAATCTCGGTCGCTGTTTCGATGCAGCCGCCGCCCCCGACAAGGTCGCGATCGTCGAATTGCGTGACCCCGCGAACCCGCGTGAGATCACCTATCGCGAGCTCGACGAAAAATGTAATGCGGTGGCGCGCGGGCTGTTGAAGCGCGGCTACAAGCGCGGCGACCGGATCGGCATTCTGTCGCTCAATCGGCTTGAATATCTCTACGCCTATTTCGGCACGATGCGCGCGGGCCTCGTCTCCGTGCCGATCTCGTTCAAGCTCGGTGCGGAAGTGGTCAAGCACATCTCCGACGACGCGCAGCTGAAAGCGGTGTTCCACGACACCGACCGTATTCCGGTCTGCCCGCCGGGTGTCGCGCGCATCGGCTACGACGATGGCGGGTTCGACGCGTTGCTCGATCCCGGCGCGTTCGACACAGTCGAGCCCGCGCCCCGCGAACTCGCCATGCTGCTCTATACGTCGGGCTCGACCGGCATGCCCAAGGGCGTGTTGCTGTCGCACGACTCCCAGCGCTGGTCGATGGAAACGGCGACGAAGCTTTACGGCGAGCGCTCGCATCACCGCTATATCGTCGGCGCGCCGATGTTCCACATGAACGCGACGATCAGCGTCAAAGGCGCCTTGGCGTCGGGCGCTTCGATCGTCTTCCTGTCCGCGTTCGACGCGAAGGTCTATGCGCGCGCGATCCAAGACCATCGCGTGACATGGCTCACCTCCGTGCCGACGATGCTCGCCCTCGTCGCGAGGGAGAAGGAACTGCTCTCGACGCTCGACTTCTCCTCCGTCACCAATGTGACGATGGGTTCGGCGCCGCTGACCCAGGCACTGATCGACAAGATCCAAGCGCTGTTCCCCAAGGCGCTGATCAACAACAGCTACGGCACGACCGAGGCGGGCCCCGCCCCGTTCGGCATCCATCCGAACGGGATCCCGCGCCCGTCGCTCGCCTGCGGCTATCCGGTTCCCGGCAGCCAATCGGAATTGCGCGAAGGCCCGAACGCCGACGAAGGTGTCCTTTATATGCGCAGCCCCATGATGATGGAGGGCTACAACAATCTGCCCGAGAAGACCGGCGCCGTGCTGAAGGATGGCTGGTATCGCTCGGGCGATATTTTCCGCCGCGACAAAGACGGGTTTTTCTATTTCGTCGGCCGTGCCGACGACATGTTCGTGGTCGGCGGCGAAAACGTCTGGCCGGGCGAAGTCGAACGCCTGCTGGAGCGCATGCCGGGCGTGCACCAGGCTTGCGTGGTGCCGGTTCCCGACGACATCAAAGGCGCCATCCCCTTCGCCTTCGTCGTGCCCTCGCCCGGTGCCGCGCCCACCGAGGCCGAGATCAAGCAATTCGCGTTGGCGAATGGCCCGGCCTACGCCCATCCGCGCTTCGTCGCGTTCCGGCCGGAAATCCCGCTGGCGGCGACGAACAAGCCCGACCGCAAGCGCCTGATCACCGAAGCGGAGGGCTTGTCGAAGGGCAAGCGGCCGACGCTATGACGATCCGCCTCGACGTCGATGGCGCCTATGGCGATGCGAGTTTTGCCACACGGCTCGCCGCGATCAGCCGCGACATAACGCCCGACAGCTACGGCGAAGGCGCTTTGATCCGCGAAGCCGAAGCGAAACTCGCGACAGCGCTGGGCAAGGAACGCGCGGTCATTTTCGCGACCGGCACGCTTGCCAATCTTCTCGCTCTCGACCGCCTCTGCGGGCGCGACGCGCGGCGCGTGCTGTTGCACCCCGATAGCCACATCCTGAACGACACCGGCGACTCTTTGGTCGCGGGTGTCGGCATCACGCCCATCGTCGCATCGACGTCCGGGGCCGGTTTCGCCGCCAAGGCGCTGACCGATGCGCTTTCCCGCGCACAGGACGGCAAGGTTCGCCGCAGCATCGGCGCCGTTTCGATCGAAACGCCGGTCCGTCGCCGCCATGGCGAAATGTTCCCGGCCGCGCAGATGGAAGCCGTGATCGCCGCCGCAAAAAAAGCGGGCGTTGCGTTGCATTTGGATGGCGCGCGCTTGCCCATCGCATCGGCCGCGCGCGGCATCTCGATGGCGGATTTCGCCGCGCCCTTCGACACGGTCTATCTGTCGCTGTGGAAGATGCTCGGCCTGCCCTTCGGCGCGGTGCTGGCCGGACCCGCCGCGCTGCTGGACGGGATCGAGCGCGACCGCCGGCTGCATGGCGGCGCCTTGCCGCAATTCTGGCCGATCGCGGCATTGGTCGTCGCCGAACTCGGCAAGCTGGAGCCCGGCTGGGCACGGGCGATGGTCTGGCGTCAGGCCTTCGAACGCGCGTTGAGCGACGTGGGTTTCACGATCCGTCCGTCGGGCGCGGAAACGACCAGCACGTTTTGGCTGGTCACGCCCGGCCCGGCCGCGGCGTTCAAAGCGGCGTGCAAGGAAGCCGGGATCGTCCTGGGCGAAGTATCGGGCGATGCCGTGTTGCTGCGCGCCAATCCGACATTGCTGGAAATCGATCCCGGCGAATTGGCCAAGCGCCTCGCCGCGATAAGAATCTAAGCCGCGCGTTTGCGCGCAAGCCGCATTGCGGCGGGTATCGGCTCGACGATCGGCACGGCGAAACGCGGCGCGAGTGCGCGCGCCGCCACCGCCAAAGGTCCGCCGCCGATCACGATGGCTTGCGCGCCATCCTGTGCGATCGACATTTCGCACGCCGCCCCCAAAGCGGCTTCCAACGCCACCGGATCGGCCATCAATGCGTGAACGTCGCCCGGCGTAAGCCGCACGCCGGTGAATTGCGCGCCGAGCTTCAACGACGCGGCACGTTTGCCGATCGATTTGACCAACAAGGGGGTCGTGGTCGCCACACCGAAGCGCCGGCCGCCATCCCCCGCTTCCAGCATGCCGGCTTCCGCAATGCCGGTGACGGGTACGGCGCAGGATTTGCGCACGATTTCGAGGGCGGGATCGCCGAACGCCGCGACGATGGCCCCATCGAAACCCGTGAAATCGAACTCGGCGAACAACGCTTCGA
>JAIUNH010000392.1 GCA_020161965.1 Pseudomonadota bacterium | reverse complement strand
CGCCACCGGCCGTGCGCCTGCGCAAGTGCTCGAACAAGCCTCGCAGATGCTGGCGGGGCTGGGCCAGGGGGCGGGGCTCGTCATCGCGCCCAAGGCGGAATCGCCGCTCAAACATATCGAATTCGTGTCGTTGGCGCCGGGGCGCACGCTGGTCGTGCTCGTCCAAGGCTCGGGCCTGGTCGAAAACCGCATCATCGAAACGCCGATCGGTTTGACGCCCGCCCAGCTCGCGCAAGCGGGGAATTTCCTCAACGCGCGCATCGTCGGCCGCACGCTGGCCGAAGCGCGCGCGGAAATCGTCGAACAGCTCGAAGCCGAGCGCGCGGCACTGGACGAGCTGTCGCGCAAAGTCGCGGCGGAAGGTCTGGCGGTGTGGTCGTCGGACGACGGCAAGCCCGCGCAGGACGCGTATTTGATCGTGCGCGGCCAGTCGAAGCTGCTGGCCGATGTGCACGCGATGGAAGATTTGGAGCGCATCCGCCGCTTGTTCGAAGCGCTGGAGCAGCACGAATCGCTGGCGAAAATTCTCGATCAAGCGCAGCAGGCGCAGGGCGTGCAGATTTTCATCGGCGCGCAGAACGAGTTGTTTGGCCTGTCGGGCTGCTCGACCGTCATCGCGCCCTATACGGATTCGCGCGCGCGCATCGTCGGCGCCATCGGCGTGATCGGGCCCACGCGCCTCAATTACGCGCGGATCATCCCCACGGTCGACTACACGGCCAAGATCGTCGGGCGGCTGGTCGGCTGATTAGGTCTTGCGTTGGGCGGGATTTTCGCCCAAATCCCCGGGACCTTATCGACCACGATGCGAAGCCATGACCGATCCGCAACAGCCCACGCCCGAAGAAATCCTGCCGCACGCCGCCGAAACGCCGGCGGCAGCCGATCCGTTGGCGGAAGCGCTTGCCCGCGCCGAAGCGGCCGAGGCCGAGCTTGCGCGCGTGAAGGACGGCGCGTTGCGCGCCATGGCGGATGCCGAGAACGTCAAGAAACGCGCCGAGCGCGAAATCGTCGAGCGCGAAAAATACGCGGTTTCGGGCTTCGCCAAATCGCTGCTGGCGGTCGCGGATAATCTGCGCCGCGCGCTCGATACCGTGTCGGCCGAGGCGAAAGCCGCCGATCCCACCCTCGCCAAGCTGGTCGAGGGCGTGGAACTGACCGAGCGCGAATTGCTGGGCGCGTTCGAGAAATTCGGCGTGGTGAAGCTCGACCCCGTGGGCAAGCCGGCCGATCCGAATTTCCATCAGGTGGTCGCCCAGGTCGATCATCCCAGTGCCGCTCCCGGCACGGTCGCGCAGGTCTTCCAGGCCGGCTACACGCTCAACGGCCGCTTGTTGCGCGAAGCCATGGTCACGGTCGCCAAGGGTGCGCCCGCCACCCCCGGCGCCACGGTCGATACGCAGGCTTAAAACGGCCCTTCGCGCGCCTATCAGTTGACGCATTCCCTTTGGCGCCGCAAATTTGCGGAATCCAAGGGGACTCGATGCCCAAACGGGACGCCAACGCAGCCGCGATATCGGTGACGCGCGAATTCGACGCGCCGCCGCATCGGCTATTCCGCTGGTGGACCGAGCCGCGGTACTTCATCCGCTGGTTCGGCCCCGCGCGCACCGACATGCCGGTCTGCGATTTGGAGCCGCGTCCCGGCGGGTTGTTGCGGCTGTGCATGCGCTACGATGACGGGCGCGAAATCTGGCTGAAAGGCCGGTTCCGCGAGGTGATGGAGCCCGATCGGCTGGTTTTCGCGCTGTGGTTCACCGACGAAAAAGGCGCGCCGGCCGCCCACCCGATGTACGAGGATTGGCCGCTCGATGCGACGTTCCTGACGACCGTCGCGTTCGAGGATGTCGGCCATCGCGCCAAGCTGACGCTGCACCAGGCCGTGCGCCCGTTGCTGGCCGCCAAGCATCCCAATTTGCTGGCCGAGCGCGACATGGCCCGCCAAGGCTGGGTCGAAAGCTTCGAACGCCTGGCCGATCTGCTGGTCGACGCCGAATAAGCCGTTTAGGCGCTTTGGCGCAGATTGCCCGACGCGGTTTCGGCGGCGTGCTCGTAGGCCTTGCTGACAGCGGCGGGTGGCACTTCGGCGGCGGGTGCCGCCGGTGCTTCCGACGGCCCGAAAATCCGCGCAATTTTGTGCTGGAAACGGGCGTCCACGATGTCGACGAAGGCGTCGAGCGTGCCATCGACCAAGCCGACCTTGCTGGCATATTTCGCCGGCTGTTCGGCGGTGGCCTTGGCTTCCTTGGCGCGGTCGCGCGCGGCGTCGCGCGCTTCCAGGGCGTTGATTTCCACCTGATCGGCGACGGACGCGCGGCCCTGTGATTGCACTTGGGGCGGTTCCGCACGGGCCTGCGTCGGCGCTTGGCTTTGGGCCGGCGCGGTCTGGGCAACGCGGGATTCCGCGAAAGCGGTAATCGGGGCAGTGCTGGCGATACTCTGAACGGTACTCATGACACGAACCTCGCTTCTCGAAGTTCCGAGGGTCTCGCCACCGCTCCCGGCCGTTCTGGCCAATGGGACGTGAATCACGAAGGCGAGATATTCCTCACGGTTTATATAATACGAACGGGCCTTGGAGTCAATTCCACGGCATGATTTCCGGTCGCACCGGCCCCGCATGACAAAAACCGTCCAAAACGCCGCGGCCGGTTGCGGGAAACGCCCGATCCGCCTATATCGCTGGCAACGGTAGGGTCTTCCCGGAAGTGGCGGTGCGCGCCGGGGGTGGGAGGGCCCGAATCCCTTGGATTTCACCCCGAAAGACGCATCGAGTTACCCCAATGGGGTCCGACCTGCCGGTGCCTCGCGCAAGAGGGCCGGCGACCCGGACCGCCGCAGAAGAGGACGGACATGAGCAAAGTCATCGGCATCGACCTCGGCACGACCAATTCCTGCGTCGCCGTGATGGAAGGCAGCACGCCGAAGGTCATCCCCAACGCTGAGGGCGCCAACACCACGCCGTCGATCGTCGCCTTCGCCGATTCCGGCGAGCGTCTGGTCGGCCAGCCCGCCAAGCGCCAGGCGGTTACGAATCCTTCCGATACGTTCTACGCGATCAAGCGCCTGATCGGCCGCCGCTTCGAAGACCCGATGGTCTCGAAGGACGTGGGCCTCGTGCCCTACAAGATCGTCAAGGCCGACAACGGCGACGCGTGGGTCGATTCGAAGGGTAAGAAGTATTCGCCCTCGCAGATCTCCGCCTTCACGCTGATGAAGATGAAGGAGACGGCCGAGGCGTATCTGGGCGAAACGGTCACGCAAGCCGTGATCACCGTTCCCGCCTATTTCAACGACTCCCAGCGCCAAGCCACGAAGGACGCCGGCAAGATCGCGGGTCTCGAAGTCCTGCGCATCATCAACGAGCCGACGGCGGCCGCGCTGGCCTATGGCCTTGAGAAGAAAAAGGCCGGCACGATCGCGGTCTACGATTTGGGCGGCGGCACGTTCGACGTGTCGGTGCTGGAAATCGGCGACGGCGTGTTCGAAGTGAAGTCCACGAACGGCGATACGTTCCTGGGCGGCGAAGATTTCGACAACGAGATCATCACCTATCTCGCGGCCGAGTTCAAAAAGGAGCAGGGCATCGACCTGCGCGCCGACAAGCTCGCCTTGCAGCGCCTGAAGGAAGCGGCCGAGAAGGCGAAGATCGAATTGTCGTCGGCGGTGCAGACCGAAGTGAACCTGCCCTTCATCACGGCGGACGCGTCGGGCCCGAAGCATCTCAACATCAAGCTGACGCGCGCCAAGCTCGAAAGCCTGGTCGATACGCTGATCCAGCGCACGATCGAGCCGTGTCGCGCGGCCCTTAAGGATGCCGGCCTCAAGGCCAGCGAGATCGACGAGGTCGTGCTCGTCGGCGGCATGACGCGCATGCCCAAGGTCATCGAGACGGTGAAGCAGTTCTTCGGGCGCGAGCCGCATCGCGGCGTCAACCCCGACGAAGTGGTCGCGATCGGTGCGGCCATTCAGGCCGGCGTGTTGAAGGGCGACGTCAAGGACGTGCTGCTGCTCGACGTGACGCCGTTGTCGCTGGGCATCGAAACGCTCGGCGGCGTGTTCACGCGCCTGATCGATCGCAACACCACGATCCCGACCCGCAAGTCGCAGGTCTTCTCGACGGCCGAGGATTCGCAATCGGCCGTGACGATCCGCGTCTTCCAGGGCGAGCGCGAAATGGCCGCCGACAACAAGATGCTCGGCCAGTTCGACCTGGTCGGTCTGCCGCCCGCCCCGCGCGGCGTGCCGCAGATCGAGGTGACGTTCGATATCGACGCCAACGGCATCGTTCAGGTTTCGGCCAAGGACAAG
>JAIUNH010000391.1 GCA_020161965.1 Pseudomonadota bacterium | reverse complement strand
TCTCACCATCCAGAAAGTGCTGGAAACGGTGCGCCTCGCCGGCCTCGAAGCGCGCCGCCCCGCCCAACTCTCCGGCGGCCAGCAGCAGCGCGTAGCGCTCGCCCGCGCACTGGCGATCCGGCCGCGTTTGCTGCTGCTCGACGAGCCCTTGTCCAATCTCGACGCCAAACTGCGCGGCGTGTTGCAAACGGAACTGCGCGAGATCCTGACTCGCGTGGGTACGACGACACTGATCGTCACGCACGACCAGGAAGAAGCAATGGCGCTAGCCGATCGCGTCGCCGTCATGCGCCATGGCCGCACGCTGCAACTGGGCACGCCGCGCCAAGTCTACGAGAAACCCGCCACAAGATTCGTCGCGGAGTTCCTCGGCAAGTCACTGTGGCTCGAAGGCAAGCTCGACGGCGAGCGCTTCGTGACCGATACGGGCTTCAGCTTGCGCTGCGCGCCCGCCTATTTGTCGGCGCCGCGCTATGGTTTGATGCTGCGGCCCGAGGCGTTGCGCGTGACGCCGCGCTTGGGCGATGGCGACGGATTCCCCGCGACGGTCAAATCGGTGCGCTATCGCGGCCATGCCGAGCTTCTGGAACTGGATATCGCCGGGCGCTTGACGATATCGATCGAAGTGCCGCACGGTGCGCCGACCCCCGAGCCGGGAACGCGCGTTGCCCTCGGCTTCGATCCGGCGCGCGCCTTGCCCGTTCCCGAAGATACGGACTGACCCTTGCGCATCCTGCTGCTGAACCCGAATACGTCGCAATCGATCACGGATATCCTGGCCGCGGCGGCGATTCCGGCGGCGGCGCAGGGCACCGAGATTGTGCCTATCACCGCCCCGCGCGGCGTGCCCTATATCTCCAGCCGGGCGGAAGCGCAGATCGGCGGCGCCATCGCGCTGGAAATGCTGGCCGAGCGCGCCGGAACCTACGACGCCGCGATCATTGCCGCCTTTGGCGATCCCGGCTTGTTCGCCGCGCGCGAATTATTCGACGTGCCGATCATCGGCATGTCCGAAGCCGCGATGCTGACCGCCTGCATGCTCGGCAAACGCTTCGGCATCGTCACTTTTGCCGCTTCAATGGAAGCCTGGTATCGCGAATGCGTCGAGCAACATGGCCTCACGCATCGCTGTGCGGGCATTCGTTGCCTCGACGGCGGTTTCCGTTCGATCGACGACGTGCAGGGCGAAAAGGAAAACGCGCTAATCGACCTCGCGAACAAATCGGTCGAGCTCGACGGCGCGGAAGCGATCATCCTGGCGGGCGCACCGCTCTCAGGCCTCGCCGCCAAGGTTGCGGATCGCGTGCCCGTCCCGCTGGTCGATCAAGCCGCAGCCGCCGTCAAACAAGCCGAAGCGCTCGTCACGCTCGGCCCACGCAAAGCGACCTCGGGCGGCTTCCGCCGCCCCGGTGCGAAGCCAAGCACCGGACTTTCCCCCGCCCTCGCCGCGCGCATCGCGCACGACAAATAAAAATCACGCCGCGAGGCTTGGCACCTTCAGCTCACCGACCGCGCCGTCGATGTGCAGCTTGGCGCCGGTGAGCGCTTGCAGTGCGTCGAGGGTCATGTTCGCGAGCTTCTCGCGCAGCACGAACTTGCCGCCGTCGATATCGATGACCGCGAGGCTGGTATAGACGCGCGTGACGCAGCCCACACCGGTTAGCGGCAGCGTGCAACGCTCGACCAGCTTCGGCTTGCCGTCCTTGGTAACATGCTCGGTGATGACCGCCACGCGCTTGGCGCCGTGGACGAGGTCCATCGCCCCGCCGACCGCCGGCACGCCCTTCGGCCCCGTGCTCCAATTCGCGAGATCGCCGCTCTGCGCGACCTGATAGGCGCCAAGGATCGCAACATCCAGATGTCCGCCGCGCACCATCGCGAAGCTGGTCGCGTGATCGAAGAAGGCCGAACCCGGCTTCAACGTCACGGCCTTCTTGCCGGCGTTGATCAGGTCCCAGTCTTCCGCGCCCGGTTTCGGGGCGGGCCCGAAATCCAGAATGCCGTTTTCGGTGTGGAAGATCGCTTGGCGCCCCGGCGGCTGATACTGCGCCACCATTTCCGGGAAGCCGATCCCGAGATTGACGTAGGCGCCGTCGACGATGTCCTGCGCCGCGCGCCAGGCGATCTGGGCGTTGGAAAGCTTTTCGGCGGTCATGGATAGCGCGCCCCCGCGCGGTTCAAATCTTCTTCCTGCGCCGGGTTCGGCACTTCGACGACCTTCTGCACGAAGATGCCCGGCGTAATCACGCTTTCCGGCGCGATCCCGCCGGGTTCGACCAGCTTCGAGACCTGCACGATCGCCGTGGAAGACGCCATGCACATCAGCGGGCCGAAGTTTCGGGCCGCCGCGCGATACGTGAGATTGCCGTGCGTGTCGCCGATCTCGGCCTTCACCAGCGCGAAATCCGCCTTCAGCCAGCGCTCCTGCACATAGGAGCGTCCGTCGAACTCGGCGACCGGCTTGCCCTTGGCGAGATCGGTGCCGTAGCTCGTGGGCGTGTAGAACGCCGGGATCCCCGCCCCGCCCGCGCGAATACGTTCGGCGAGCGTGCCTTGCGGGACGAGCTCAAGCTCGATCTTGCCCGCAAGATAGCGTTCGGTGAACACGACCGGATCGGCCGAACGCGGGAAGGAGCAAATGAGCTTCGCGACACATCCCGCTTCGATCAACGCGGCGAGCCCCACATGGCCGTTCCCGGCATTGTTGTTGACGACGGTGAGGCCCTTCACGCCTTTGTCGATCAGCGCGTGGATCAGCTCGATCGGCGAGCCGGACCCGCCGAACCCGCCGATCATCACCGATGCGCCGTCGCCGATCACCGATACGGCGTCGGCAAGGCTTGCGATTGTCTTGTTCAAGGCCGGGGGGCTCCTTGCCGGTCAGATGTCGAAGAAGACGGTCTCGCCGTCGCCTTGCAGAACGATATCGAAGCGATAGACGGTCTTGCCGCCTTCGCTCGTCCGCGCACCGATCAGCGTCGCGGCCAAAGCGGGATCGCCCACGGCCTTCAGCGTCGGATCGGCGGCGTTGGCGTCCTTCTCGTCCGCGAAATACATCCGCGTGTGGAGATGGATGTTGAGCCCGCGCGAGAAGAGCAGCAGCGTAACGAAGGGCGCGTCCGGCGTGCCAGCGATCTTGCCGGGCTTGACCGTTTCGAACCGGTAGAGCCCGGTTTTGAAATCGGTCGCCGCACGGCCCCAAAACCCGGGCAGCTTGCCCTTGCTGTCGGCCTGCCATAGTTCCAGCACCGCATCGACGACCAGCGAGCCCGCACCGTCGCGGATCGTGCCTTCGATGAAAATGCGCTCACCCGCCGCGTTGGCCGGGGCGGCCACGTCGAGCTTTTCCTGCGTGCGGATTTTCAAACCCGCGACCGACGGCAACGTGCCGATATGCACATAAGGGCCGGCGGTCTGCGACGGTGTTTCGTTCAACGGTTCGATCGTCATGTCAGTTCCCCTCCGGCCTGTTCTCGAAGAAGGTCGAGCGGCGGCCGCGCAGCACGATGTCGAAGCGATAGGTCAGATGGTCGAACGGTCCCTGGTTCTCGAGGTCGAGCTTGGCGACCAGCATGTCCAGGGCCGCCGCATCCGCGACCGTATTCGCGATCGGGCATTTGGCGATCAGCGGATCGCCTTCGAAATAGAACTGCGTGATCAGGCGCTGCGTGAACGCCGCCCCGAAGATCGAGATATGGATATGCGCCGGGCGCCAATCGGAGCCGTTGTTGCGGAACGGGTACGGGCCGGGCTTGATCGTGCGGAAGGCGTATTTGCCGTCCGCATCGGTCAGCACGCGCCCGCAGCCACCGAAATTCGGATCGAGTGCGGCGAGGTAGCCGTCGCGCACATGGCGATAACGCCCGCCCGCATTGGCCTGCCAGATCTCGATCAACGCGCCGGGCACGGGCCGTGCATTCTGATCGAGCACGCGGCCGTGGACGACGATGCGTTCGCCCACCGCTTCGGCGCCCGTGCCGTAATTCAAGATCAGATCGTGATCGAGCGGATCGAGCTGCGCTTGGCCGAAGACCGGGCCCGCCAAATCGACGGCGGATTGCGGCAGCGACAGCAGCGGCCGTTGCGGATTGCGCAGCACCGTCGATTTGTAGTTCGGCACGATCGGCGCCGGATGCCAGTTCCGATCCCGTCGATAATATTCGGTGTTCGACATCGCTTCCTTGCTCCTCAATGCCCGCCCAGACCGCCAACACCGATATGCCGTTCGACGGCGTCGGTGTCGCGGCGCAGATCGTCGCATCGGCCGGACCATACGACCCGGCCGCGTTCCAGTACCAGCGCCATTTCGCCG
>JAIUNH010000390.1 GCA_020161965.1 Pseudomonadota bacterium | reverse complement strand
TCGCCAAGTACTACGAGAATTGGGGCGATCTCTCGACGTTGTTCCGCACCGGCCAGGTCTGGGCATCGACCTGCACCAACGGCCGCGCGAACTGGCTCGCCACCGATCAGAACCTGCCGGTCAAATTCGTCAATCCGAAGCCGGGCGGGTTCGCGCTGATCGGCACGCTGCAGGTCGTCGCCGGGCGTCCGAACACCGAGCTCTCGATGAAGCTCGTCAACTTCCTGCTGAGCCCCGAGATCGCGGCGAACCTCGCCAAGATCATGAACTACGGCACGGCGAACTCGAAGACGGTGCTCGAACCCGAAATTGCCGCGCGCGTGCCGCACGGCAAGGACGCGATCGAAAGCCTGATCAACGTCGATTGGGAATATATCGACGCCAACAACCGCGCTTGGGAAGAGCGCTGGAACAAGGAAGTCGCCTTCCGCTAAGGCGCTCCACCGCGCGATCGCGGCCGGCGCGTTCCCCATGATGCGCCGGCCGCGAACCTTCCTCGATACGAATAAGCAGCCACTGGATCAGCCCGATGTCCGACTCCTTCGTCTCCGTCCGCAATCTCGAGAAACGATACGGCGCCGTCCGCGTCCTGAAAGGCGTGTCGCTGGACATCAAGCGCAACCAGTTCGTATCGCTTCTGGGGCATAGCGGCTGCGGCAAGACGACGACATTGCGCATCGTCTTGGGATTTCTGAAGGCCGATAGCGGTTCGATCCACATCGACGGTCAGGACATGACCCATGTGTCGCCGCGCCATCGCGGCATCGGCATGGTGTTCCAAAGCTATGCGCTGTGGCCGCATATGAGCGTGTTCGAAAACGTCGCTTTCGGCCTGCGCGTGCGCAAGGTGCCGGAAGCCGAGATCGCCACGCGCGTCACCTCCGCCATCGAACGCTTGCATCTCGGCGGCCTTGCGCAGCGCACGCCGCGCGAATTGTCCGGCGGCCAACAGCAGCGCGTGGCGCTGGCCCGGGCACTGGTCATCAACCCGCCGCTGCTGTTGCTCGACGAACCGCTCAGCAATCTCGATCGCCAGCTACGCGAGGATATGCGTCTGGAGCTGAAGCATCTTCAACGCAGCATCGCCCAGACGACCATCTACGTGACCCATGATCAGGACGAGGCGCTGTCGCTGTCCGATCGCATCGTGGTGATGAATCTCGGCCAGATCGAGCAACAGGGCTCGCCGCACGAAATCTATTTCGAGCCGCGCACCGAGTTCGTCGCGCGCTTCATCGGCAAGGCAACCTTCCTCGACGTGACGCTCGACGGTGCAGGTGCCGATGGAGCCGCGCGGTTGCGCACGGCCGACGGCATGGAAGTGCATGTATCCAAGCTACGCCGCAGGGATGCGGTCGCGCATGGCGGACGCGCCCTTCTCGCCGTGCGGCCGGAGGAAGTCGCCCTCGCTTCGCCCGGCGAGGCCGGTGCGATGCGCGCACGCATCGTGGAATTCCTGTTCCTGGGCAATGTCTATCGCTACCAATTGTTGCTCGACAACGGCAGCGACGTGTTCCTCGACAGCCGCACCCCGCTGGACGGCGGCGAGTTCGCGCATGTCCGCTTCGACGGCGGCTGCCTCGTGCCCAAGGCGGCGCAATGACCGCGCCAGCCCCGACCACCGCCGCACCGCCCCGGCGTTTCCTGCCGGCGATCGCGCCGCATTGGCTGCTGCTGTTGCCTTCCGCGCTGATCCTGATCGGGTTGTTCGGCTTTCCGCTCGCGTGGCTAGCACAGTTCAGCGTGACGCCGCCCGGTCAGCAGCCGGTCTTCCTCGGCCCCATGACCGGGGAGAACTACACGCGCTTCCTGGGCGACGTCTTCTATCTGGAGCGCATCCTATGGACGACGGTGCGCGTGTCGCTGCTGTCCTGCCTTTTCGCCGTGCTGATCGGATATCCGCTTGCCTTCTTCGTGGCGCAAACGCGGAACCAAAAGTTCAAGGCGATTTTGATCGCGGCGATCGTCTGCCCGCTATGGCTCAACACCGTCATCCGCGTCTTCGGCATCATGTTGCTGCTGTTCGACAACGGACCGGTCGTGGGCTTGGCGCAGTATATCGGTCTGCCCGCCTTGCAGCTTCTCTATAACGAGACGGGCGTCGTCATCGGTCTCACCTATCTCGCCATTCCCTTCTTCGTCATCGCGATGATCGGCGTGATCGAGCAGATCGACCAGCGCCAGGTCGAAGCCGCCTATTCCCTGGGCGCGAGCGGCCCCTACGTCTTCCGCCGCGTCATCTTCCCAGCGACCCTGCCGGGCGTGCTCAGCGGTTTCGTCCTGATCTTCTGCATTTCGATCGCCTCCTTCGCCATTCCGCAGCTTCTGGGCGGCGGCAAGGTGCCGATGCTGGGCATGCTGATCTACCGGACCGCCAACGTCTCCGGCAACGTCGCCTTCGCGTCGGCGATGAGCTTCATTCTGCTCGGCGCGACGTTGATCTCCCTCGCCGTCGTGACGCTGGCGCTTAATCGCGCCGCGGGAGGGCGCTGACCATGTACGCCGATTCCGGCTTCCGCAGCCCCGCCCGCATCGCGCTCGCGATCTTCGGCCTGTTCTGGATCGCGGTGATGATCGCGCCGATCGTCGTAATCGTCGCGTCGTCGTTCAATCCCCGGCACATCGTCTTCCCGCCGGAAGGCTTCACGCTGGAATGGTACAAGCGCGCCTTCGCCGCAGATAATTTCGTGCGCGCGTTCTTTCTCAGCATCCAGATCGGCGTCGTCGCGGCCGCCGTATCGGCCGGCGTGGCGCTATGCGCCGCCATGGCGATCGTGCGTTATCCGTTCCGCGGCAAAGGTGTGGTCACGCAGCTTTTGATGTCGCCGTTGCTGATCCCCACGGTCGTCATCGGCCTTGCGATCTATCAAGCGGCGATCACGATCGGCATCGGCCGCTCGTTCCTGGCGCTGACCATCGGGCACATCATCATCACCCTGCCCTTCCCGTTGCGCACCATCATGGCCAATCTCCAGAACACCGATCCGTCGCTGGAGGAAGCCGCGATCATGCTTGGCGAGCATCCGGTGCGCGCCTTCTTCAAGATCACGTTTCCCCAGGTGCGCATGGGTGTGGCCGGCGGCGCGCTACTCAGCTTCATCGTGTCCTGGAACAATTATCCGCTGTCGATCTTCCTATCGACGCCCGAATTCGCGCCGCTGCCGGTCGAGATCTTCTTTTATCTGCAATGGCAGTTCGAACCGCTGATCGCCGCGGTCTCGACCATCACCATCCTGTTCTCGATCCTGCTGATCTTCGCGGTTGAGCGAATGATCGGCCTGTCGGCATTCACGAAATAAGGCTCAAGAAGGAAAGTTGCGATGCGCGAATTCATGAAGTCGCTTCAAGCCCAAGGTCAGCTTCTGAAGGTGGAGCGCGAGGTGCAGGCCAAGCACCAGCTCGCCGCGATCACCGATCTCGTGCAGAAGAAGCACGACAAGCCGCTGCTGTTCGAGAAGGTCACGGGTTCGCGCTTCCCCGTTCTGACGTCGATCTACAGCAACCGCGCAAGGCTGGCATCAATAAGATTGTATTCGCCAAACAAACGCGCTACATATTCATTCTTAGGTTGGTGATAAACTTCATGTGGAGTGCCTTGTTGTACCAGCACGCCTTTCTTCAATACTATTACCCGATGCGCCCAAGGCAAGGTATCTTCCGGGTGGTGCGAAACCAACACGCACGTAACGCCCAACTTAGCACTGATCTGCGCCACTACTTCTTTCAATGTTGCTTTAAGGCCGGTATCAAGATGTGAATAAGGTTCATCTAGCAACAATACTTGTGGATGCGTCATCAGCAAACGGGCAATAGCAATCCGTTGCTTCTCGCCACCAGAGAGTTGGTCTGTCTTGCGCGCAAGCAAGTGTTTGATTTTGCAAATGGTAATGATGCGTTGCCGGTACGCATCGGTTACATTACTGGCATATTCTAAAACTTGTTCTACGCGCAAAAATTTAGGTAACTCAAAGTGTTGCGATAAGTAAGCAATTTCCGGATGGCCAGGTACTAAGTTATCGGCTGGACCTTTTACCAGTTCATCGTTCAATGTAACGGTACCACTGTCGGGTTGTTCGAGGCCGGCCATGATTCTGAGCAATGTACTTTTGCCAGAGCCGGTTTCTCCGGCAATTACTACGTTTTCGTTTTGCTTTATTTCCAGGCTAACCTTGCTCAGTACTTTACCGAATTCGGTGGTCTTGGTGAGTTGGTTAACTTTTAAAAGAATTTTGGTTGTCATTGTTTTATTTTGATAAGGCGTCTGACGCTTTAGAAGCGTCCTGACGCCTAAGTTTTATTCATACTCCGCCAGTG
>JAIUNH010000389.1 GCA_020161965.1 Pseudomonadota bacterium | reverse complement strand
GGTCACGTAGCTCGACACATTGACGATCGAGCCCGTCTTCGCCGCCGCCATCGCGGGCCAAGCCTGGCGGATCAATTCGATCGGCGATTCGAGGTTGAGCGCCCTGGTCTGTGCGGCGCGGTCGGGCGCGAACACGCCGCCCGCGTTGTTGATCAGGATGTCGATGCCGCCGGCCCAGTCGAGGAACCGCGCCATCAGATCGCCCGGCCCTTGCGCGAGATCGGCTTGAAACACGGCCGCGTCGCCGCATTCGGCAGCGAGGCGCTTTGCGGCCGCTTCATCCGACGCGTAGTGAATACCAAGCTTGGCGCCCTGCTTTGCGAACAAGTGCGCGGTCGCCGCACCGATCCCCCGTGATGCGCCGGTGATAAGGATGCGCGCGATCATGGCATAAGCCTTACATTGCCGCCCTTGCGGAAGATCGGCAGCGTCGCTTCGATCAATGCTTCATGCCGCCACAAGATTCCCGCCTTCGCCTGACGATAGGCGTAATGCGCGAGGCTGAACGCGCCCACCCCGAACAGCTTGCGTCCGCGCTTCCACGCACGATCCGCACAGCGCAGAAACGCGGCACGGCGCGGGGCTTCACCAAGATCGGGATGGTCGCGCAGGAAATTGAGCGCGGTCAATGTCTCGTCGTGCAGGATCTGCGCTTGGTTCTTCATCAAGCGTGCGGCGTCCTCCGCCGGGCCCAAGCAGACCACATGATCGAACACGCCGATGCGGGCCCCCGGCACCGCCGCCACGCGCGGGCAAATGCCTTGATCCTGGATGAACACGCGTTCGTCGCAGCCGCCGGCGGCGAGAAACAAATCGCGCCGCACGAGCAGATTCGACGCACCCGATTGGCAGGTGCGCAGTGCGTCCAACACCGGATCGGCGAAAACGCGCGTCACCACTTCGTCCGGCGGCGTGGCGAAGCGCGGGCCTTCGTTGCCGTACCAGCCCATGCCGCCATAGATCAGACCCAGATCGTGGCGCTGCGCTTCTTTGCGCAATAGCCGCACGGCAAAGGGCGCGAGAATGTCGTCGGCATCGACGATCTTGATCCAAGGGGCGGTCGCTTCGCGCACGCCGCGATTTGTGGCGGGGCCGGGCCCCGCGTTTTTCTGCGCGACCACGCGCGCTTGGGGCACGCCGCGTTTGGCGATCAAGTCGCGCAGCAAATCGCCCGAGCCATCGGTCGAGCCGTCGTCGACGAACACGATCTCCGCCGGCGGGCCGTCATCCTGGGCGAGAATCGAATCGAGGCAGCCGGCTAGAAATTTCGCCTTATTGTAGACGGTGACGACATAGCCGACTGCGTCGCTCATGCACCGATCCGCGGCTGATCGGGGGCGAGGTCACGACGCACATAGGCGATCTGGCCGGTATGGCCACGCTCGACCGTGCCCGACCACAGGAGATGCGTGGGTGCAAACATCGCGTCGATGGCGCGCCGATCGCTTTCGCTGTGGAATTCGAGATGTGCGATCCGCACGCCGGCCAGGAACGGCGCCAGCGAGCGCAGGATCGGCATTTCCGCCCCCTCGGTATCGATCTTCAAAAGATCGATCGCCGAAACGCCCAGCCCCGCCAATGCCGGTCCGGCGGCTCGGATCACGACGTCGCCCAAGGGCTTCGCCTCGGTCATGTGATGTGCCGTCAGCGATGCGGTCACGGTCGAATGCGAGCCTTGATAAAGCGGCAGCGTCGCATCCGTTTCGCCCAGGCCGTAATCCAGCGTCTCAGCGCGCGCGCGTTCGGCGTTGATGCGCAGAAACGGCAAAGCGGCCGGGTTCGGCTCGAAACACAAAATGCGAGCATCGGGATACGCCAGGCGCAGCCGGGCGGCCGCAATTCCGACATTGGCCCCGATATCGACGATGGTGGCGATCCCGCCGACGCCGGGCACAACCGGGTAGCAATCGCGGGCCAAAACCTCGTCCAGCACGTAGCGAATGCCCGGATCGGCGGGCAAATCGAGCGCGATCCGCCCATTTGGCCCCGTAACGCCCGCTTTTCCGGCGAATTTCGGCCCGGTCAGCTTGCGCCATTTGCGGTCCAAACGCTCGGTCCAGGTCCGGGGCCGCTTGGCGCCGTCGATCCAGAATTCCAGGGATGTGCCAGCCATAACCGGTTCTTAAGGGGGCCCCGCACCCCCCGCAAGCCCTTCCAAAACCCGCCTGTTCTGGACGCCGGACGCCGGGCGGATTAGATAGGGGCCGTAAGACGTTGCTTTTGGGACCGTCCCTCTGTTCCGGACCCCCAAGCCCATGCCCTTCGATCCGCCGCCGAACGTTTCTCGAAAGCCCCAATCCTTGTCCAACGCCAATTCCATCGCCGACCTTCTCGTGAAGGACAGCGATTCGCTGGCCGACGCCGTCGCCAAGCTTGATGCCACCTGCGCGCCGCTGCTGCTCGTCGTCGATGTCGATGGCAAGCTCGCCGGTCGAATCGGCATTGCCGAGATCGAAGCCGCCATGGCGCGCGGCACGGGGCTGGAGTTGCGTGTGGGTGCGGCGATGATCGCCGATGCCGGCGGCGTGCCGGCCGACACCGACGCGGCACAGCTCGCGAAATTCGCCGGCAATTCGGCGCGCCCCTTGGCGCTGTTGGACGGCGAGCGCCGCCCCGTCGGTCTCTACACCCAAGCAACGCCGCGCCGCGTGCCGATCGCCGAGCCGCAATTGGGCGGCAACGAACTCAAATACGTCACCGAATGCGTCGAGACGAATTGGATTTCGAGCCAGGGCACGTTCGTGCGTCGGTTCGAAAAGGAATTCGCCGAATTGCTGGGCGTGCCGCATGCGCTGGCCGTGTCGAATGGCACCGTTGCGCTGCATCTGGCGCTGGCCGCGTTCGGCATCGGGCCGGGCGATGAAGTTATCGTCCCGGACCTGACTTTCGCCGCGACGCTCAACGCCGTGCTCTACACGGGTGCCACGCCCGTACTGGTCGATGTGGCGCCGGATACGTGGAACATGGATCCGGCAGCCTTGTCCGACGCGATCACGCCGCGCACCAAGGCGATCATGCCCGTTCATCTCTACGGCCAGCCGACCGAGATGGACCCGATCCTGGCGTTGGCGCGCAAGCACAAGCTGGTCGTCATAGAGGACGCCGCCGAAGCGGTGGGTGCGGCGCATAAGGGCGTGCAATGCGGCGCCATCGGCGATTCGGGCACGTTCAGCTTCTTCTCCAACAAGATGATCACGACCGGCGAAGGCGGCATGGTCACCTTCAAGGACGATGCGGTCGCGGCCCGTGCGCGCATGTTGCGCGACCACGGCATGAACCCGAACAAGCGCTATTGGCACGAGGAAGTCGGGTTCAATTATCGCCTGACCAATCTGCAAGCCGCGATCGGCTGCGCGCAGCTGGAACAGTTCCAAGGGTTCCGCGTACGCAAGAAGGAAATCGCCACCTATTACGAAAGCCGTTTCGCCGGCATTTCGGAAATCGAGACGCCGGCGATACTGCCGGGCTTCGACAATTCCTATTGGGTGTTCTCGATCGTCGTCGATTGCGCGGGGCTGGGCCTGACGCGCGACGAATTGATGGCGAAGCTCGCCAAAGCGGGCGTGGATACGCGGCCGCTGTTCTACTGCATGCACGAAATGCCGCCCTATAAGGCCTATGCCGGCAATCGCGCCTTCCCGGTGTCGAGCCGCTTGTCGGAGAACGGCTTGTCGCTGCCCTCCTCCACCTCGATCACCGAGGGCCAGTTGGCGCATGTCGCCGACGCGCTGACCAATCTCGTGCGTACGCGCCGTTTGGCGCGCGCGATAGCGGCGTGATTCGGGGCCGGATCGGCGCCTATTCGCTGGCGCTGGTCGCAATACTGGCGGCCCCTTCCGCCGTGCTGGCGCCCAACGCGCTGGGCGTGCTGCTGATCGTCGGCGGCATCGGCGGGTTGGTCGCTTGGCGTTTGCCCGCGCGCGGCTGGCTGCTCGGCGTCGGCGCGTTCCTCGCCTATGCGCTGCTGACGCTGATCTGGGCGATCGACGTTGTCGAAGGTTTCGACGGCTGGGTGCGGATTTCGTTTGGCGCGTTGTTCGGCTTGGCGATGGCGGGCAACGCCGCATCGCTCGACGAAGCCGATCGCGCGCGCGTCGCGCGCTGGCTCGTGTTCGGTACTGCGGCGGCGATCGCGTTGTTGCTGGCACAACTCGCCAGCCAGCGCGTGTTCGGTTTCAACGATTCCTTCGCCAGCCGCTGGCACGGGCCGGATACGAATCTCTGGGCGCTGTTCAACCGCCCGGTCGGTATCCTCGCGATCGTGCTGCCGCTGGCGGCCCTCGCCGCCTATCGCGTCTACGGCGCGATCGCGGCCG
>JAIUNH010000388.1 GCA_020161965.1 Pseudomonadota bacterium | reverse complement strand
TTCCGGCAACGGCGCGGAATCGATCGCGCTCGATTTCTCCTTCGGTACGACGACGACGACGGCGGGCCAGCTGACCGGGATCGCTGTGGCGGGCAACACGTCGCCGGCGGGCCAGTTCGACGCGACGGTCACGGCCGGTACGGGGCAGGTGGTGTTGAGCTACAGCGCGCCGGGCTTGGCGGCAGCACCCGCGCAAACCGTTAACGCCGAGTTCGGCGCGCCGAATTCGGTTTCCGGTCAGCCGTCGCAATTGAACGTCGCGGGCGGCGGTACGTCGCAATATGGCGGCACGTCGATCTCGCTGTCGACCGCCAACGCCAACGGTTACTCCGCCGGCACCTATACCGGCGTGGGCATCGACAGTGCCGGCAACATCTATTCGACCTATTCGAACGGTCAGCGCTTGGTCCAGTACCAGATCGCGCTCGCCACGTTCAACGACCCCAACGGTCTCGTGCGCCAGAACGGCGAGGCCTTCCTCGACTCGCCCGAAGCCGGTTTCGTCGGCTATCAGGCGCCGGGGACCGGGTCGGCCGGCGGCATCAGCTCCAACGCGCTGGAGAACTCCAACGTCGATATCGGCGCCGAGTTCACCAAGATGATCGTCGCGCAACGCTCCTATTCGGCGAACGCCCGCATGATTACGACGGCGGACGAGATGCTCCAGGAAGTGGTCAACCTGAAGCGTTAGTACCCGGATATCGACCGTTTCGGCTCCAACTTGGGCCGCCGGTTCGCCGGCGGCCTCTTTTCTTTTGCGGGGGGCTGTAAAACGCCCCGGCCATGCCCCACATTGGATGAAATTCTTCGTCCGGGGACCGATAGCACATGGCCAGCAAACTCTTCTCGCCGCTCAAGCTCGGCGGGTTCGAACTCGCCAACCGAATCGTCATTGCGCCGATGTGCCAGTACAGCGCCGTCGACGGCAGCGCCTCCGATTGGCACATCGTGCATTTCTCGAACATGCTGCAATCGGGCGCTGGCGTGTTCATCCTCGAAGCGACGGGCGTGGAAGCGGCCGGCCGCATCTCGCATGGCTGTCTCGGTCTTTATTCGGATGCGAACGAGGAAGCGTTGGCGCGCGTGCTGAAGATCGTGCGCCCCTATTCGAAAATGCCGATCGGCATCCAGCTCGGCCATGCCGGGCGCAAGGCATCGACGCAGATCCCGTGGCTGGGCGGCGGCGGTTTGAAGGCGGGGCAAAACCCGTGGCCGACGGTGGCACCCTCCGCGATCGCGTTCGACGAGAATCACGATACGCCGAGCGCCATGGGCGATGCGGAGATGGCGCGCGTCAAGCAAGCTTTCGCCGATGCCGCCAAGCGCGCGCTGCGTTTGGGGCTCGATCTGATCGAGTTGCACGGCGCGCACGGCTATTTGCTGTGCCAGTTCCTGTCGCCGATCGTCAACAAGCGTACGGATCGATATGGCGGCTCGGCCGCCAATCGCGCGCGTTTTCCGCTGGAAGTGTTCGATGCGGTGCGCGCCGTATGGCCGAGGGAAAAGGCGCTGGGCGTGCGCCTTAACGGCACCGATTGGCGCGAGGACGGCATCACAATCGACGAAGCCGCCGATTTCGCGGCCGAACTCGCTAAGCGTGGCAGCGATTTCGTGCATGTCACGTCGGGCGGCAATGGTGCTGCGAATATTCCGCTGGGCGCTGGATATCAAGTGCCGCTGGCGGAGAAGGTGCGCGACCGCGCCAAGATCCCGACCATCGCGGTCGGCATGATCACCGATCCCGCACACGCCGAAAGCATTCTGGCCGAGGGCAAGGCGGATGCGATCGGCTTGGCGCGCGGCATTCTCAACGATCCGCGCTGGCCGTGGCATGCGGCCGTGGCGCTGGGCGAAAATCCGCCGGGCGTATCGCCCCAATATCTGCGCGGCGCGCCGCGCCCGAAAGCCTAGGCGTCGAATTCGCGCAGCTGCCCGACGACCAGCACATGCTGGCCTTGGCGGACGGGTGCACGCCACGCTTGCGCGATGACGACGCCATCGACGCCCGCGCGGATCGGCTCGGGAGTCAAGTCGATGCGTTCGAAATCATGCAGCAGGCCGATCGTCTCGCCCTTGCGGACTTCCGCGCCGCAATCGAATAGCGGCTCGTAGAGGCCGCCGAACGGGGCGGGGACGAAGCATTCGCGGTCGACCATCTCGGCGCGGCGCTGCGTGCCGTCGGCATGGGCGCCGATCTTTTCGATCTTGCCGTCGAGCTGGCCGTGATGGATCGCGGCGGCGAGCACGCCTTGGCGGGCATAGCGCACGCCGGCGGGTTGTAGCGCTTCGCCCCAGCCGAGCTCGCAGCCGACGGTGATCTTGCCCATCGCCTCGGCCTCGCTGGTCAACAGACCCGGCGTCTCGTTCTGATAGGTGATGACCAAGGGTGTCGCGAACCAGCGCGCCGTATCCTCGATCGCCTTGCCTTGCACGGGATCGGGGATGGGGTGAAAGCTCGCGCAGGGAATGAAGCGCGCGATTTGACCGCCGGCATGCAGGTCGAGCACGACATGCACGCGGGAAAAAATCGTCTCGCGCACGAAGTGCGCGATGCGATGGGTGATGCCGCGTCGGCCGGGCTCGATGCCCGCCCCCGGAATGAAGGCGCGGTTGAGATTGACGCCGTCGTCCTGCGTCGAATCGCGTGTCCCCGCCATGAAAGCGGCGACGTTGAGCACGGGAACGAGGATGACCCGCCCGCGGACGCGCGCGATATCGATCTCGCCCGTCAGTTTCTTGATCGCGACCGGGCCTTCATATTCGTTGCCGTGATTGGAGCCGAAGGCGACCAAACCCTGACCGGGCTTCGCTTCCGGTCCGACGAATACGGTCAACGGGATCAGATGGTCGCCCCAGATCGAATCGTGGTCGAGCGCCACGTGATAATCGCGCCGTCCGGCCGTGTCGAAATCGATCTCGGCGGGGCGGACGATCTTGCGGGTCGCGGCCATCTTCTCGCTCCTCAATTCACGCGATGCGCTTGGACGAATTTCTCGTCGACCGTCACGCCGATGTCCACGGTATCGGGAATGGCAAGGAAACCTTCGGCGTCGAGCTTGAACGGCGCCTTGGCGATGCCGCCGGTCAAAGCACTCTGGCTGACATTGAATTCCACCAACGGCGCTTCCTTCAGCGTCGACAGGAATTGCAGGCTGTGCCCGGTCAGCAGATGCGTCAACCACGAATGCGTGACGAGCTGGATGCCCGCTTTCTCCGCCATGCGCGCGACCTCCAGCGCCACGGTCAAGCCGCCGCAGCGCGTCAAGTCTGGCTGGATCACGTCGACGGCGCCGCAGCCGATGAAGCGCTCGAACTCCCATGTCGTCGCGACTTGCTCGCCGGCGGCGAGCTTCACCGGGCTTTCCTTGCGCACGGCGGCGTAGACGTCGAAATGCTCCGGGTGGATGAAATCTTCGACCCAATAGACTTTGTATTCGGCGAGCCAGTTGCACAGGCGCAAGGCTTGATCGCGCGTACGCGGGCTCCAGCGTTCGGGCTTCGCCCAGCCGACCGGATACCAGCCGGGATCGACCATCAGCAGTCGGTCGGGTCCCAAAGTTTCGCGCGCGGCGGCGACCAATTCACGGTCGCGGCCTTCATCCTCGCCGAACACGCCCCAGCCGAATTTCACCGCGGTGAAGCCCTTGTCCATATAGCCCTTGGCGGCATCGCGCATGCCGGCGGGCGTCGCGCGGAACAAGGTGGAGGCATAGGCGCGGATACGGTCGCGCTTGCGCCCGCCCAGCAACGCGGCCAGCGGCTTGCCGGCGGCCTGCGCCTTGATCGACCACAAAGCGTTGTCGATCGCCGACATGCATTGGATCGCGATGCCGCGCCGCCCGTAATAGGCGCTGCCGATATAAAGCTTGTTCCAGATGCGCGTCGTGTCGGTCGGGTCTTCGCCGATCAGCAGATCGCCCAGTGCCTTGAAACCCAGGATCGACATGCCGGGCCCGCCGATGATCGCGGCGGCGGCGGAAGCGAGGGTTTCGATATCGCCCCAGCCGACCAAGCCGCTATCGGTCGTGATCTTGACGATCAATTGCCAATCGCCGTTGTCGACCGCTTCCTCGCCGCCTTGCGTGGCGACATAGGTCTGTTCGCCCCGCAGCAGGATCGGGTCGACGGCAACGATCTTCATTTCTTCTCTCCCAACTCGCCCGCGTAATGGCAGGCGACGACATAGCCCGGCGATGTTTCGCGCGGGGCCGGGGCTTCAGCCCGGCATTTATCGGTGGCGAAGGCGCAACGCGGATGGAAATGACAGCCCGTCGGCGGGTTCAACGCCGAGGGCACGTCGCCGCGCGGGATCGTTTGCGTG
>JAIUNH010000387.1 GCA_020161965.1 Pseudomonadota bacterium | reverse complement strand
CCATGTCGCGTTGCAGACGGTCCAGGCGCTCCATCAAGGCGCGCGTGTCGGTTTGGGCGTGGGCCGGTTGGGCAGCACCCGTGAGGCCGACGGCAAGCGCCGCGGCAATGGCGAATCGGCGGATCATGGCGCCCAAGATAAGGGGCCGAATTGGCAAAATAAAGGCGGGGTACGCATGCGCACCCCGCCCCGATTTTCGGCGTCGCCGCCGGAACTTAGGCTTAGTTGACGAGCAACACGCCGCGGCGGTTCTGCGCCCAGGCCTGCTCGGTCGAGCCCAGCACCTGCGGGCGCTCCTTGCCGTAGGACACGGTCGACACGCGGCGCGGGTCGATGCCCATCGAAATCAGCGCGTTGCGCGCGGCCGCGGCACGGCGCTCGCCGAGCGCCAGGTTGTATTCGCGCGTCCCGCGTTCGTCGGCATGGCCTTCGACCGTCGCTTGCACGCCGGGGTTCTGGCGCAACCACTGCGCCCAACCTTCGACGGTGCGGCGCGCTTCCGGGCTGATATCCGAGCGGTCGGAGCCGTAGAAAATACGGTCGCCGACGCTTTGGTTGAGATCTTCCTGGCTGCCGGCGCGCACGCCGCCCGCCCCAAGCGCGCCCGAGTTCACGCCGCCCTGCCCCACGCCGGAACCCGGCGGATTGGCGAGAACGGGCGCGCTGCCCGACCCGGTGATGCCGCCCGAGCCGGACGTGCCGGAGTCGCAAGCGGCGAGAAGGACGAGGGCCGCGGCGGCGGCGAGAAACTTGACGCGCATTATTTTGGGGCTCCTGTGGATGGGCCGATATGGCAGGCCCTGCGTGGGTTATTGCCGCGCGAATCGAGGCCGAATCAACCCTCCGCCTTATTCGTGAAGGCGGCAGGGCGAAGAAATGGAAAAATTAAGGCAGAGTGCGCGCGTTATTCGAGGCGCAGCACGACGCGCCGTTCGAGCGCTTCGGCACCGACGGCCGAACGTTCGGCGCCCAGCGCCACCACCGTCAGGCGATTGGCGGCGACGCCCCATGCGACCAAAAAGTCGCGCACCGTGGCGGCGCGCTTGGCCGAGAGCGCGATATTCGCGGCGGCGGCACCACGCGGATCGGAATAGCCTTCGATGCGGCCAAGCAAACGCGGCTCGGCCTTCATGCGCTCGGCCGCACGCTCCAAGGCCGACGACGCGACCAATGTCAGTTCGGCCGAGTCGGTGTCGAAAAACACCGAGACGGCGGCGATCGGTTCGGAGGACGGCCCCTGACCCGGACCTTGGGCGCAGGCGGCGAGCAGCGAAACGGCGAAAGCGAGCAAAAGGCGGCGCATGGGCGGGATCCGTCGTGAAGCCGTTATTTTATCAACGCCAAACTTATAAAACGAACCCGCCGGAAAAGAAAACGCCCGCCGGTGAAAACCGGCGGGCGCTTCCGATCCAACAAATCCGGAAGGATTTATTAGTTGACCACCGCGACGCCGCGACGGTTCTGGCGCCACGCGCCCTCGTTCGAGCCGAGGACCGCCGGGCGTTCCTTGCCGTACGAGATCGTCGCGACGCGACGGGCGTCGATGCCCTGCGAGACGAGGTAGTTGCGGGCGGCCGTCGCACGACGTTCGCCCAGCGCGATGTTGTATTCGCGCGTGCCGCGCTCGTCGGCATGGCCTTCGATCGTGATCGTCACGTTGCCGTACTGCTTCATCCAAGCAGCCCAGCGCTCGATCGTGCGGCGCGCTTCGGGACGCAGTTCCGACTTGTCGAAGTCGTAGAACACGCGGTCGCCGACGTTCTGGACCAGGTCTTCCTGCGAGCCGGGGCGGATGCCCGCGGCGGCGGGGGCCGGCGCGGCTGCCGGAGCCGGCGCGGCGGCGCCGGAACCGCCCGTGGCGGCCTGTTGGGTCGGGGCGGATTCGCAAGCGGCGAGCAGGGCCACTGCGGCGAGCGTGCTCAAGAGCTTGAAGCGCATAGAAGGAAACTCCTCTTTCTTCTCTTCTTTGACCTTACCGCGAAGTGTTGCCGCTGACTATTGCTGGTGCGCCACACTTACGCGGAATTTCTCCCGATCGAGAAGGCCCATCCCTCTCGCTCAGCCGCCGGCCCCACATGGTCCGACGGAAAAAGCGGGGCTTGCCGCACTGCGGCGAGTCCCGCCTCGTCAAAATCGCGCGGAATATAAAGAGCGAATGTTGGGGAATCAAGTCAATCCAGCGAAATCAAGGCAGTAGCGGCGACCATGCCGGGTCCGATCCATCCGCCGGCGTCAAAATTTCCCGTTCGTTATAGCCAGTCAAATCAATGCTATAGAGCCTTGGGTTGCCGCCGTTACCGCGACTATCGGACGCACCTTGGCGGAAATACATCAAAACGCGGCCATTCGGCGCCCAGGTCGGCGCCTCCACCAGGAAGGCGCGGGTCAGCAATCTTTCGCCCGAACCGTCGGGGCGCATCACGCCGATGAAGAATTCGCCTTCGGTCTGTTTGGTGAAGGCGATCAGATCGCCGCGCGGGCTCCACACGGGCGTGCCGTAAAGGCCGCGCGCGAAAGAAATCCGCTGCACGTTGTCGCCGCTTGCACTCATCGTATAGATCTGCTGCGAGCCGCCGCGATCGGAGTTGAACACGATCTGGCGCCCGTCGGGCGAATAGGACGGCGACGTATTGATCGAATTGTGATTCGTGATGCGCGCTTGCTGACGCGTGCGCAAATCCATCGTGTAGACGTCGGTCGTGCCCGATTGCGCCATCGACATGATGACGCGATTGCCGTCGGGCGAGAATCGCGGCGCAAACGTCATGCCCGGAAAATCGCCGACGACTTCGCGCTGGCCCGTATCGATGTTCAAAAGATAAACGCGCGGGCGCAGCAAATTGGGATTGTTGCCGGTCTGCACGTAAGCGAGATACGTGATCTCCTGCGCGGTCGGCGAGAAGCGCGGCGTGAGCACGAGTTCGCGCCCGTCGGTCAGAAAGCGGTGATTGGCGCCGTCCTGATCCATCAACGCCAAGCGCTTGATGCGCCGCTGCCCCGGCCCCGATTCCGACACGTAGACGATTCGCGTGTCGAAATAACCGTCTTCGCCGGTGACGCGCTTATAGACTTGGTCCGACACGATATGCGCGATGCGCCGCCAATTGGACGCCGCCGTCGTATAGACGCGGCCTTCCATCTGCGCTTCGCCGAACACGTCCCACAACCGGAATTCGACGCGCAAGCGGCCGTCGGGCAGCGTCGCCACGGTGCCGTGAATCAGCACGGCGGCGTTGATCTGGCGCCAGGTCGTGAATTGCGGGGCCGCGGCGGCCAACTGCGCCGGGGTATTCGTGAAGGCGCGCGAATCGATCGGCCGGAACAGGCCCGAACGTTCGAGATTGTTGGAGATGACTTTCGCGATCTCCGCCCCCGTCGCGGTGTCGCGCCCTTCGCCATGGAACGGCGACACGGCCGTGGGCAGCGGATCGACGCGCCCGCGCGTGATGTCGATGCGAACCTGGGATTGCGCGACCGAGGGCAAGGCCAACGATGCGGCGGCACCGGCGAGCAGCGCGCGGCGCTTCAGGGGGAATGAATCATGGATCATAGGTCGATCTCCCTAACCGGATTCGGCGCTAACGTCTCGCACCCAGCATCTCGCGGGCATTGAAGGCGAGAATCAAGTTGCCGTCGAGCATCTGCGAAGATTTGTCGACGGGCATCGGCAAGGGCGACGCGCGCAGCACCGCGCGGCGCGCCCCATCGGCGAAAGCGTCGCGGAAACCGCCCGCCTCGCCCTGCACGTTGACCACGCGCACGTCGCGCACCGTGCCGTCGCGATCGACCCACACGCGCAGCTCGACCGCAAAAGTTTCGACGCCGCGCGCACCGGGATCGATATTCCAGAATTGCGAGACGCGCTGACGGATCGCGTCCATCTCGGTCATCGACAATGGCAGGTTGGGATTGCTGGGCGCGTTGGACGGGCGTGAAGCCGCCGCTTGCGGGGCGGGCTGCGCCGCCGCCTGCTGTTGCGGCTGGGGCTGCGCTTGCGGGCGCGGCCTGCTCATATCGCGCAGCAAATTGTCGAGATCGAAATTCTGCGCGCGCGGGCGCGGCGCCGGGGGAGCCGGCGGTGCGGGTGTGGCGACGGGCGGCGCGGGACGCGGTGCGGGTGCCGGCGGGGCCGGTGTCGGCGTGGGCGCGGGTTCCGGGCGCGGTGCCGGCGTGGGGGCCGGTGGCGGCGGTGCGGGTGGCGTGGGTGCGGGTGGGGCCGGGGCTGGCGGCGGCGGGGCCGGCGGCGGCGGTGGCGGCGGGGGTGCGGGCGGCGCCGGTTGCGGCGGCGGCGTGGGGGCCGGTGCGGGCGGTTCGACCGGCTTGGGCGCTTGCGCCTGCGGGG
>JAIUNH010000386.1 GCA_020161965.1 Pseudomonadota bacterium | reverse complement strand
AACCGTCTCTATCGGCCGCCTTGGGCAGGGGCACGCGGCGGATCAGAACTTCACGGGCGGATTTCGACGGTGCGGGCATGGGAATTGCTTTGTTGCTGGCCTTCCAACATTCGGAGGCGATTATGCACACATACCGTATCGGCCGTCGTGGTTTAATGGCGGGAACCGCCGCACTCGCCGGCGCGCTTTCGGCCCCGGCGCTGGCTCAGGCGCGTACACCCGTTCGCATCTCGCTGAACGCGCCGCGCGACGGTTCGAACGCCGCGTTCTTCTTGGCCGCGGCCAAGGGCTATTTCGCCGCCGAAGGTCTGGAACCCACGCTCGACCCATCACGCGGTGCGGGCGATGCGCTTCAGCGCGTCGGCTCCGACACGTACGATTTCGGCTTCGCGGATTTCACCGTGGCGGTGCAGTTCCACGCCGCGAACCCGACGGCGGCACCGTTGGGCGTGATGGGCATCTATACGCGCTCGCCCATCGCGATCATCAGCCTGACCAAGGCCAACATCAAGGCGCCGAAGGATCTGGAAGGCAAGAAGCTGGGCGCGCCGCCGACCGATGCGGGCTATCTGCTGTTACCCGCTTTCGCGCAGATGACCGGGCTCGACGTATCGAAGATCCAGGTCGAAGCGATCGATCTTACCTTGCGCGAGTCCACGCTTGCGACCGGCCGCGTCGACGCGGTGACGGGTTTCGATTCCACGACCTGGTTCAACCTCAAGCGCATCGGCATGAAGCGCGAGGATATCCAGTTCATGTATTTCTCCGATCACGGCCTCGATTTCTATTCGAACGGCATGCATGTTTCGCGCAAATTCCAGCGCGAGAACGAAGGCAAGATCGCCGGCGCGGTGCGCGCCATGCTGAAGGGCTGGAAGGACACGATCGTCGATCCCGCCGCGACGATCGACGCGCTGATCAAGGTCGATCCGCTGGTCGAGCGCGCGAACGAGATCGAGCGTCTGGAATGGGTGCTCGCCAACCAGGTCGTCAACGACCACACCAAGCAATACGGTTTGGGCACGGTCGATGCGGGCCGCTTGGGCCGTTCGATCGAGCAGGTCGCTGGTGCGATGAAGCTGCCGCGCGTGCCGACCGTCGCCGAAGTGTGGACGGACAAGTATCTGCCGCCGCTGGCCGATCGGAAGATCTAAGCTTTCGCCTTGCGCCGTGGGGGATTGCCGATCTCCCACGGCGCTTGCGCGAAGCGCGCCGCTAGGAAGTCGACGAAGCGGCGCACTTTGACCGACAAATGCCGCGCGGCAGGGTAGACCGCGTGGATCGGCAATTCCTCGCCCAGGAAATCGGGCAGCACATCGACCAGTAGGCCCGACGCGATTTCCTCGCCGCCGAGGAAACTGGGTGTCAGCACGATGCCGCGCCCGGCCTTCGCCGCTTCCAGCAGAACGTCGCCGTTATTGGCCTTCAATGGCCCCGCGACGCGCACCGCATGCATCTTGCCGTCGCGGTCGTAGAAGCGCCATTCCGGCCCCAGCGACGACAGCGTGTAGTCCAGGCAATCGTGCCAGGCGAGGTCGGCCGGCGTTTTGGGCTTGCCCTTGCGCTGCAGATATTCGGGCGTCGCGGCGGCGATCAGGCGCGCGCGCGCAATACGCCGCGCGACCAAGCTCGATTCCGCCAAGCGTCCGACGCGCACCGCGACATCGAGCCCTTCGTCGACCAGATCGACGACGCGGTCGTTGAGCGACAGATCGACCGCGACGTCGGGGCATTCGCGCATGAAATCCGCGATCGCGGGGCCGAGATGCCGGAAGCCGAACGACATCGGGGCCGCGACCCGCAACACCCCGCGCGGATTGGCCGACGTATCGGCGACCGCGTTTTCCGCTTCTTCGAGATCGGCGAGTACGCGCTCGGCGCGGGCATGAAAATCGCGCCCCGCTTCCGTCACCGACAGCTTGCGCGTGGTGCGGTTGAGAAGCCGCGCGCCAAGCTCTTCCTCCAGCGTCTGCACATGCTTGGTTGCCATCGCGCGCGACAGGCCGAGCTTTTCGGCGGCACGTGAGAACGAGCCCGTACCCACGACGGCGACATAGGTGCGAAGGGCGGCGAATTTGTCCATGGCGCCGATTTTCGCATGCGCACACGGATTTAAGCCAGTGCGCGGGCTTGCCGGGCGCCGCACTTTGCCCCATATCGACCGGCGGACATCCCCGGAGGTTGTAAAATGGCCCGAAACCTTTCCCGCCGTCTGTTCGCCGGTACGGTCCTTTCCCTACCTTTTGCCGCGCCCGTTTTGGCGCATCACGGCTGGTCGGGTTTCGATTCCACCCGCATCGTCCGGATCGACGGGCGCATCGTGGCGATGACCTACGACAATCCGCACGGCATGCTGCGTTTGGCCGCGCCCGACGGCGAATGGTCGGTCGAACTCGCCCCGCCATTCCGCATGCGCGCGCGCGGGCTGGAACCCGACGCGATGGCGCCGGGCACGCAAGCCGTTCTCGAAGGTTACGCCCATAGCCGGACCGCGCGGCTGTTGCGCGCGGAGCGGATCGTCGTCGCCGGCCGGACGACGGAGCTGCGTTGATCGGCGAGGCCGCCGCCGCAATTCACGCATCGGAGCTTGCGCAATTCGCGCGCGGCTCGGCGTGGTTCTATCCGGCGATGGCGGCGGTCCATGTGCTGGGCGCAGCACTGCTGATTGGCGCCATCGCACTGCTCGACTTGCGCTTGCTTGGCTTCGCCAAGGGAATCGCGGTCGCGGCGATGCAGCCGCTGGCGGTGCGCGTCGCGCTGATTGCGGCGGCGTTCTGCGTGGCGAGTGGCGTGCCGCTTTTCGCCGCCGGGGCGATCGCGCTGATCGCCAATCCGGTCTTTCTGCTGAAGCTCGCCGCGTTGGCGTTGGCAGGGACGAACGCCGCCTTCCACCATTTTGGCGATCGCGCACCTGCTCTGCATGGCGCGGTTTCGTTGGGCTGCTGGGCGACGGTTGCGGTCGCTGGCAAGCTCGCCGTTTTCGTCTAAGCCCAGTCCCGCCAATCGACATTGTGCCATTCGCCGGTGGCGGGATCGCGCCAGGCGAGATCGTTGGGCAGATCTTCGCGGAATTTCGTCACGCGGTCCCAGGCGGGCGGCAGCGGCGCGCCGGCCAGATCGTGCGAGATTTGTAGGCCTAAGAACATATCGACGGTTTCGCCGTCGCTCGACAGCGGCGTCACGATGCGGCTGGTCAGCGCGCGCTTGTCGCCGTCGTGATGGAAATTGTTGCGCGAGAACACGCAAGCACGCTTGGCGGTGCACAGCGCATAGATCGCCTGCAGATAGTCGCGGAAGGGCGGGGCGCGCACCTCGTCGAGATAGGTACCGGTGCGCGGGCCGTTCGACTCCTCCATCGAACTGCCCAGCACGCGATAGAAGATGCGCCCGTCGTGATTCTGGACGATCAGCAGCCAGGCGGCGAGTTCGGGTAGATCGAGCAGCGGATCGACGTCGCGCCGTGCGGGCATGTTCCGGCCCTGGCGTCGTGACTCCCAATACTCGACGAAGCGCGCGTGATGCGGCGATAGATTCATTATGAAGCGTCCCTGGCGGGAGACTATCGCGGCTAGGTGTTAGCGATTGGTGAAGATCGCTTGGCGGTTGCATTTTGAATGCGCTTTTCGCCGGAATTGCCGTGGCGGTGTCGGAATGCGTGCGGGGTTCGCCGGCGGGAAATGGTGCTTCGCGCAATAAACAATCCGTCGCCGGTACCGGGATTTGCCGGATATTAGTGCTGCATTGCAGCGCACTTAACCGACAATCGGTTAAATGATTTTTATACCTGAAAAGTCAGTTACTTGTGGTTTGGCGTGCTTGCGTTTTTGGGGCCCAATAAGCTACTTCCGACTCAACGCCCAGCAACGGGCTGTCCGCGCGAGGAGCACCCATGGCACCCCAGCCGCCGAAAAAGAAATCGAAAGCCGACGACGTCGTCCCGAACTCGGGCGACCTGCTGAAATATTATCGCGACATGCTGTTGATCCGCCGCTTCGAGGAGAAGGCGGGCCAGATGTACGGCATGGGGCTGATCGGCGGTTTCTGCCATCTCTATATCGGCCAGGAAGCGGTCGTCGTGGGCATGCAATCCGCGATCACGCAAGCGGACTCGGTCATCACCTCCTATCGCGATCATGGCCATATGCTCGCCTGCGGCATGGACCCGGGCGGCGTGATGGCCGAACTCACCGGGCGCATCGGCGGCTTGTCGAAGGGCAAGGGCGGCTCGATGCACATGTTCTCGAAGGAAATGAATTTCTACGGCGGTCACGGCATCGTGGGCGCGCAGGTGCCGTTGGGGACGGGCCTCGCCTTCGCCTACAAATATCGCGGCCTGCCCAACGTCTCGCTGACCTATATGGG
>JAIUNH010000385.1 GCA_020161965.1 Pseudomonadota bacterium | reverse complement strand
CACGCCGCCGCACTTTCCTATCTGCACCATAATCATCTGGCGCCCGAAGCGATCCGCACGCGCGCTTTGCCCGAACGCTATGTCGATATGAATTTGCTGCCGGCGGGCGAAGCCAAGCACGAAGCCGCCGCCGCCGCCTTCGATGCGCGCGCCGTGATCGCGGCTTTGCCGCCGCTGATCAAAGGCTATCTGCGCTTGGGTGGCTTCATCGGCGACGGTGCGGTCATCGATCGCGAATTCAACACGATCGACGTCTGCATCCTGGTCGTGACCGACGACGTCACCGCGAAATACTTGAAGCACTACAGCCGTCCGTCCGGCGACGCGGGTTGATACGTTGAACCAGGCCGGCTCGCGCGCTTTGGCCGTCGTCCGACTGACGGTCTATCTCGTTTTCACGCTGACGCTGATGCCGGTGCAGGCGGTGTTCGTCGCACTCGGATCGCGCGGTGCCGCGACGCTGCCGGTTTTCTATCACCGCAATTGCGCGCGCATTCTGGGCTTCGACATCAAGGTGACCGGCACGCCGTCGCAAGCGCGGCCCACGCTGTTCGTGTCGAATCACATCTCCTATCTCGACATCACCGTTCTAGGTGCGCTGACCGAACTCAGCTTCATCGCCAAGTCGGAAGTCGCTGGCTGGCCGTTGTTCGGCTGGCTCGCCAAGCTGCAGCGCACGGTGTTCGTCGCGCGCCGGCAGGCCAGCGTGGGCAAGGAGCGCGACGCGATCGCGGCGCGCCTGGACGCGGGCGGCGCGCTGGTCCTGTTCCCCGAAGGCACGACCGGCGACGGCAATCGTATTTGCCGGTTCAAAAGCGCCTTGTTCGCGGTGGCCGAGCGGCCGGAAGGGGCGACGCAAGTCATCGTCCAACCGGTGACCATCGCCTGGACCCGACTCGACGGCATGCCGATGGGCCGCTATTTCCGCCCGGCGGTAGCTTGGTACGGCGATATGGATTTGGGCCCGCATCTGCTGCATGTCGCCGGGCTGGGAAGGATCGAGGTCGAGGTGATCTTCCACGAGCCCACCACTTTGGCCCAGGCCGGGTCTCGTAAAGCCTTGGCGCATCACTGCGAATCGCTGATCGGCCGGACCCTGACCGCGACCCTGGCCGGGCGTAAGGCCGGGCCCTTGCCGGTCCCGCCGCCGCATGCGACACACGCCGCCCCCGCCACCGTCTAGGGGCTTTCCCCGGGGGGAGGCGGCGAGTACCATTTGCCCTTGGATTCCCGGCCTTACGTGAAAAAGCTCCATATCAAGACCTATGGCTGCCAGATGAACGTCTACGACTCCGCGAAGATGGCGGATGTCCTGGCGCCGCTGGGCTACAGCCAAGTCGAGACGCCCGATGGCGCCGATCTGGTCATCCTCAACACCTGCCATATCCGCGAGAAGGCGGCCGAGAAGGTGTTCTCGGAGCTCGGGCGCCTGAAACCGTTGAAGGACGCGAACGGTACGCTGCTGGCGGTCGCCGGTTGCGTGGCGCAGGCCGAAGGCGAAGCGATCCTTGCCCGTGCCCCCTATGTCGACGTGGTACTGGGCCCGCAGGCCTATCACCGCTTGCCCGAACTGGTCGCGCGCGCGACGCGGGGTGCGGGTGCCGCCCTCGATACAGATTTCCCGGTCGAATCGAAATTCGACCATCTGCCGGCCCCCGGCGCCAATCAGGGTGTGGCCGCGTTCCTGACCGTGCAGGAAGGCTGCGATAAATTTTGCACCTTCTGCGTCGTGCCCTATACGCGCGGGGCGGAATTCTCGCGCGACGTCGCGGCGATCGAACGCGAAGCGCGTGCATTGGTCGCCAACGGTGTCGGCGAGATCACGCTGCTCGGCCAGAACGTCAATGCGTTCCATGGCGTGGACGAAGCGGGCAACGAGCTTGGCCTGGGCGCGCTTGCGCGGCGCTTGGCACGGATCGAAGGCTTGCATCGCATCCGCTACACGACATCCCATCCGCGCGACATGGACGACGATCTGATCGCCGCCCATGCCGATACGCCCGAATTGATGCCGTTCCTGCATCTGCCCGTGCAATCGGGGTCGGATCGCTTGTTGGAAGCGATGAATCGCGGCCACACGGCCCAAGCCTATCTCGATCTGATCGCGAAATTGCGCAAGGCGCGCCCCGACATCGCATTGTCGAGCGATTTCATCGTCGGCTTCCCCGGCGAGACCGAAGCCGAGTTCGAAGCCACACTCGACCTCATTCGCGAAGTCAAATTCGCGCAATCCTTCTCGTTCAAATATTCCCCGCGCCCCGGCACGCCGGCGGCGCTGCTCGATAAGCAAATCCCCGAAGCGGTGCAGGACGAACGGCTCTACAAGCTGCAAGCGCTGCTGCGCGAACAGCAGGACGCGTTCAACGCCGCGACGGTGGGCGCCATTGTGCCCGTGCTTTACGAACGCGCCGGGCGCAATGCCGGTCAGCTGATCGGCAAGACACCGTGGCTGCAAGCGGTGCATGCGCAATTGCCGGACGATGCGGCCGGTAAGGTTCTTCCCACGCGAATTCTCGCCAGCGGTGCCAATTCGCTGTCGGGGGTCGTCCACGATCAAACCCAGGAAAGGTTGTCGGCTTGAGCGGACCCATTCATCTGGCTTTCGACGACAACCGACTTCTCTCCTCGCTCTACGGCGAGCATGACCGGCACCTCGCGCGGATCGAGCAATTGCTCGGCGTGGATATCGCCTCGCGCGGCAACGAGGTGCGGATCCAAGGTTCGCATTCGGCGGCCGAAGCGGCGCGCGACGCGCTGAACGCGCTCTACGCCAAGCTCGTGAAGGGCCTGCCGATCGACCTTGGCGAAGTCGAAGCGGCGGTGCGCTTCTCCAACCCGTCGAACGGCGGCGGCACGGGCGAGCGCGAATTGTTCGATGCCGATGCGCTGGCGATCGCCACGCGCAAGCGCCGCGTGGCGCCGCGCACGGCGACGCAAGGCGCCTATTTGAAGGCGCTGAAGCAGAACGAGATGGTTTTCGGCATCGGCCCGGCGGGTACGGGCAAAACCTATCTCGCCGTCGCGGTCGCCGTGGATCACCTCATCACCGGCAAGGTCGATCGCATCATCCTGTCGCGCCCCGCGGTGGAAGCGGGCGAGCGGCTCGGCTTTCTGCCGGGCGACCTCAAGGAAAAAGTCGACCCCTATCTGCGCCCGCTTTACGACGCGCTGCACGACATGCTGCCGCCCGATCTGGTGGCCAAGCGTCTGACGTCCGGCGAAATCGAAGTCGCCCCGCTTGCCTTCATGCGCGGCCGCACGTTGGCGAACGCGTTCGCGATTCTCGACGAGGCGCAGAACACCACGCCCATGCAGATGAAGATGTTCCTGACCCGCTTGGGCGAAGGCAGCCGCATGGTCGTGACCGGCGATTTGACGCAGATCGATTTGCCGCCGGGCCAGAAATCGGGTCTGGCCGAAGCGCTCGACACGCTGACCGGCGTGCCCGGCATCGGCATCACGCATTTCACGGGTGCCGACGTCGTGCGCCATCCGCTGGTCGGGCGCATCGTCGAAGCCTATCGCCGGCGCGAAGAGCAGAGCAAATGAACGCGCTGCTCTCCATCTCCATCGACGACCCGCGATGGCGACGCGCCTTGCGCGGACCCGAAACGGTCGTGCGCAGGGCGGCAAACGCGGCGTTGGACGGCGCGCCATCGCGCGGCGAAATCCGTTTCGTTTTGGCGGGCGACACGCTGCTGCGTTCGCTCAATCACGATTTCCGCGGCAAGGACAAGCCGACCAACGTGCTGTCCTTCCCCGACGAAACGCCCGGCACGCTGGGCGACGTCGCATTGGCTTACGAGACTTGCGCCGCCGAAGCGCGCGCGCAAGGCAAGACGCTGGGGGCGCATCTCGCCCATCTCGTCGTTCACGGAACACTGCATCTGCTCGGATGGGACCACGAGACAGTGCCGGAAGCGCTGGCGATGGAGGCGCGCGAACGTCGCGTGCTCCGCCGCTTGCGTATCGCCGATCCCTATCGCGTCCATCAGGTGCAAGAATGAGCGAGTCGCAAACAAGTTTCGCGGATCGATTGCGCGGGCGGCTGCGCGATCTGCTGCGTCCCAAAGGGGACGCGGCGGAAGAGCAGCTGCGCGACACGATCGAGGAAATCATCGAGGAAAGCGAGACGCCCGCCGAACCGATGGGGGCGGCCGAGCGCGCGATCCTGTCCAACGTGCTGCGCTTGCGCGAAGTCACGGCCGAAGACGTGATGGTGCCGCGCGCCGATATCGTGGCGATCGAACTGGAAGTCGATCTCGACAAGCTCGCCGCGTTCCTGGCGCGCGAAGCGCATAGCCGCGTGCCGGTCTATCGCGGCACGCTCGACGACGTCGTCGGCTTCGTCCATTTGAAGGATGTGCT
>JAIUNH010000384.1 GCA_020161965.1 Pseudomonadota bacterium | reverse complement strand
CTTCCCCTATCTGCTGCTGCTCGTTCCCGGCGGCCATTGCCAATTGCTGATCGTCGAGGGCGTGGGCCAGTACACGCGCCTGGGCACCACGCTGGACGACGCCGTGGGCGAGGCCTTCGACAAGGTCGCGAAGTTGCTGGGCCTGCCCTATCCCGGCGGTCCGGCGATCGAGAAGCTGGCGCGCGAAGGCAACGCCAAGGCTTTCGATCTGCCGCGCCCGTTGAAGGGCCGCAAAGGCTGCGACTTTTCTTTCGCCGGGTTGAAGACCGCCGTGCGCAACGTGCTCGACAAAACGCCGGACGCGAATGCCGCCGATCTCGCCGCCGCGTTCCAGATGGCGGTCGCCGATACGCTGGCCGATCGCACGGGCAATGCGATCGACGCGTTCTTGAACAAATACCCGCACGGCAAGCATCTCGTCGTCGCGGGCGGTGTCGCGGCGAATACGGCACTCAAAGAACGTCTCGCGCGCGTGGCGAACAAAGCCGGGCTCGAACTCGTGGCACCACCGGTCAGCTTGTGCACCGACAACGCGGCGATGATCGCCTGGGCGGGGCTGGAGCGTTTCGTGCGCGGCGCCAACGATCCGCTCGATTTTCCCTGCCGGCCGCGCTGGCCGTTGGATCCGAGGACGGCATGAAACACGCCGCCATCATCGGTGCGGGTGCCTGGGGTACGGCCATCGCGCAAACGCTGTCGCGCGCGGGGCTCGACGCCACGCTATGGGCGCATGAAGCCGCGACGGTCGATGCGATCAACGCGACGCGCGAGAACCCAGTGTTTCTGAAGGGCGTGACGCTCGAGAAAAACATCCGCGCGACGAGCGATCTTGGCGATGCGGTGAGCCGCGCCGATCTGCTGGTCTGGGTGACACCCGCCCAGCATCTACGCGCGACACTTTCAAAGGCCGCACCGCATCTGCCGGCGGGCGTGCCCTTGATCCTCGCCACCAAAGGTGTGGAGACCGGGACCGGCAAGTTGATGAGCGATATCGCCGCCGAACTGGCGCCGGGTCGCGCCATCGCCGTGTTGTCGGGCCCCAGCTTCGCGCGCGAAGTGGCGCTCGGCAAACCGACGGCCGTAACGATCGCGGCGGCGGACGGCGTGCTTGCCGCGAAGCTCGCCGCCGCCTGCGCCACGCCCACTTTCCGCGTCTATTCCTCGACCGACGTGCCGGGCACGCAAGTGGGCGGTGCCGTCAAGAACGTGCTCGCGGTCGCCTGCGGCATCGTCGCGGGTAAAGAACTTGGCGACAATGCGCGCGCCGCGTTGATGACGCGCGGCTTGGCCGAAATGGTGCGTCTGGGTGTCGCCATTGGCGGCCAACCGGAAACGCTGATGGGCTTGTCGGGCTTGGGCGACCTCTCGCTCACCTGCAACAACGACCAATCGCGCAATATGCGCTTCGGCATCGCGTTGGGGCGCGGTTTCACCAAGGACCAAGCGTTGAGCGATCCCAAACTCGGCCTCGTCCACGCGGCGGTCGAAGGGATCGACGGCGCCATCTCGGTCAACGAGCTTGCGAAACTGCGCAATGTCGAGATGCCGATTTGCGCCGCCGTTTACGATATCGTGCATCGCGGGGCCGACCCCGACGCGGCGATGCGAAGCCTGCTGGCCCGCCCCCTGAAGGAAGAGCGCGCATGAAATACTGGCTGATGAAATCGGAGCCCGACGTCTATCCCTGGTCGAAGCTGGTCAAGGACGGCACGGGCAATTGGGACGGCGTGCGCAACCACACCGCCAAGCTGAACCTGATGGCGATGCAGGTCGGCGACCGCGCCTTCTTCTATCACTCCAATATCGGCAAGGAGATCGTCGGCGTGATGGAAGTCACCAAGACGGCGCATCCCGATCCGACCGCCGAAGAAGGCCCGTGGGTGCAGGTCACGGTGAAGCCCGTCGAAGCCGCCAAAACGCCGCTGACGCTAGCCGAGATCAAGGCGATCCCCGAGCTCGCCCAGACGGCATTGCTGAAATATTCGCGTTTGTCGGTCCAGCCGGTGACGCCGGCGGAATGGAAATTCATCGCCAAGAAACTGGGCGTCAAAGCATGACCGTCCTTTGCCGCCTCGACGAGATTCCGGATCCCGGCAGCGCCGGCTTCCTGATCGAGCAGGACGGCAAAGACCCGCGCGAAATTTTCGTCGTGCGCAAGAACGGCCATGTCTACGGCTACGTGAATATCTGCCCGCATGCCGGCGTGGCGCTGGCCGGCGGGGCAAATAACTTCCTCGCCCCGTCGGGCGACTATATCCAGTGCGGCTTGCACGGCGCGTTGTTCGCCATCGAGAACGGCGCTTGCGTCGTGGGCCCGTGCCGGGGCCGGTCGCTGACGAAACTCGATATCCGGATCGTGACCAGCGATCTGGAATGCCCGGCGATCGTCTGGAACGACGGCGAAGAATAAGCCTGCGTCCCCTTGTCGCGCCCCCTTTGCCAACCTGCGGAATGCGGTAAAGCGCAACCGGTTCGGCTTGTCGAACCCCGCCATGACCGGATAAAACCGTCGGGCGACGGGGTTGCGAACAACCGACCCCGCCAGAATTCGCGCCCAGGGAGAGCCGCCGATGTCCGACGAATTATTCCCCGTTTCCGCCGATTTCGCCAAAAAGGCATGGGTCGACGCCGCCAAGTATCAGGCGATGTACGACAAATCGATCGCCGATCCCGAGGGATTCTGGGCCGAGCACGGCAAGCGCGTCGACTGGATCAAACCCTATACGAAGGTGAAGGACGTCTCCTACACCGGCGACGTCCATATCAAATGGTTCCACGACGGCACGCTGAACGTCGCCGCGAACTGCACTGATCGTCACCTCGCCAAGCGCGCGAACCAGACCGCGATTATCTGGGAAGGCGATGACCCAAACGAGTCGAAGCACATCACCTATAAGGAATTGCACGAGCAATCGTCGCGCATGGCGAATGTGCTGAAGAAGCACGGCGTCAAGAAGGGCGACCGCGTCGCGATCTATCTGCCGATGATCCCCGAGGCCGCCTACGCGATGCTGGCCTGTGCGCGCATCGGCGCGGTGCATTCGATCGTGTTCGGCGGCTTCTCGCCCGATTCACTGGTCGGCCGCATTCAGGATTGCGATTCGAATTTCGTCATCACGGCCGACGAAGGCTTGCGCGGCGGGCGCAAAGTGCCGCTGAAGGCCAATGCCGACGCGGCGCTGAAATCCTGCCCATCGGTCAAAAAGATGCTGGTCGTGAAGCGCACCGGCGGCAATGTCGCCTGGGAAGCGGGTCGCGACATCTGGTGGCACGACGAAGCCGCGAGCGTCGCCGCCGATTGCCCGGCCGCCGAAATCTCGGCCGAGGATCCGCTGTTCATCCTCTACACCTCGGGCTCGACCGGTAAGCCGAAGGGCGTGCTGCACACTTCGGGCGGTTATCTCGTCTTCGCGTCGATGACGCATCAATACGTCTTCGACTATCACGACGGCGACATCTACTGGTGCACGGCCGATGTGGGCTGGGTCACGGGCCACAGCTACATCGTCTACGGCCCGCTCGCCAATGGTGCGACGACGCTGATGTTCGAAGGCGTGCCGAATTATCCGGACGCCTCGCGCTTTTGGCAGGTCGTCGACAAGCACAAGGTCAACATCTTCTACACCGCCCCCACCGCCATCCGCGCCTTGATGCGCGAAGGCGAAGCGATGGTCAAAAAGACCAGCCGTGCCTCGTTGCGTTTGCTCGGCTCGGTCGGCGAACCGATCAATCCCGAGGCTTGGCTTTGGTATCACCGCATCGTCGGCGATTCGCGCTGCCCCATCGTCGATACGTGGTGGCAGACCGAGACCGGCGGCATTCTGATCACGCCGCTGCCCGGTGCCATTCCGACCAAGCCCGGCTCGGCAACCAAGCCGTTCTTCGGCGTGAAGCCGATCCTGGTCGACAATGACGGCAAGCTGCTGGAAGGCGCGACCGACGGCAATCTGTGCATCGCCGATTCCTGGCCTGGCCAGATGCGCACCGTGTTCGGCGATCACAAGCGCTTCATCGAGACGTATTTCTCGACCTTCAAGGGCTACTACTTCACCGGCGACGGCTGCCGGCGCGACGCGGATGGTTATTACTGGATCACCGGTCGCGTCGACGACGTGATCAACGTCTCGGGCCATCGCATGGGCACGGCGGAAGTCGAATCCGCTCTCGTCGCGCATCCGAAGGTCGCCGAGTCCGCCGTTGTCGGCTATCCGCACGACATCAAGGGCCAGGGTATCTACGCTTACGTCACGCTCAAGGCCGGCGAGCACCCGACCGAAGAGTTGCGCAAGGAACTGGTCGCCTGGGTGCGCAAGGAGATCGGCCCGATCGCTTCGCCCGATCTGATCCAATGGGCGCCCGGCCGGCCGAAGACGCGC
>JAIUNH010000383.1 GCA_020161965.1 Pseudomonadota bacterium | reverse complement strand
CTCCCTGTCGGACGTGCACTGGCACACGTCTGGTGAAGTCGTGCTGATGACGCTGCTCGGCGGTCTCGGCACCATCCTCGGCCCGGCGGTGGGATCGGCCACCATCGTCACGCTGCAGAACGAACTGGCCGACAAGGTCGGTTCGTGGGTCACCGTGATCATGGGCGTCATCTTCGTCGTCTGCGTCCTCGCCTTCCGGCGTGGCATCGTCGGCGAGATCCAGGCCCTGATCCACCGCGCCGGGATTCGCTAGGCACAAGCACTCCCCTCTCCCCGGCGGCCTGCGAAACTCGGCCGCCGTATCGGGCACGTCGCAACCGGAAGCCAATGCGGCAGCGCGTTAACTCGATACAGGTGGTGATTTATTCAAATACACGGCGGGAGAATTGAGATCCGGGGCAGCGGATTTCAATTCTGGACGGTCGGATTTCAAATCCGGCAGGCGCGATCTCAAATCTGCGGCCCGAGATTTCAAATCCGGAGGGCCGGATCTCAATTCCGGAGCGCGAGATCTCAATTCCGGGAAGCAGGATCTCAAATCCGCGGTGCGAGATCTCAAATCTAGGCCGCCGGATCAGCTGACTGTAGGGACGGCTTCAGCCGCCCGCAGGTGCTTGATCGGAGTCCGCGGGCGGCTGAAGCCGCCCCTACACCGTCCCTACACCGCCACCTGCATCAGACCCTGAAACGGGATACGGTCTGCTGCAGCTGGCTGGCCAGGGCTTCCATGTCCCGTGCAGCGTTGGCGGTCGCCTCGACCGCGTCGTTGTTATCCCGCGCCATGGCGGCGATGTTGTCGGGGGGGATCGGCTCTTCGTACCAGAGGGGCAGGAACGGTTCTATCGCCTGCCCCATGCGGATCGCCCCGCCGGTGGAAAACTGGCCATGGGTGCCGAAAAGAAGGTCGGCGCGGTCGCCCACCGCGGCGCGGATGCTGCGGCAGAACGCGACCGAGCGGGCGATGTCCGTGAGCGCCGGATTGTGGCCCGAGCGGATCGTATAGGGCCCGGCGGGATCGAATTTCACCGCGGTATAGCCCTTGGCGACCATGTCCTCGGCCGCTTCGGCCGACCAGTCGGGATCGACCCAGAACCGCGGCAGCGCGTGATGCGGCCGCGTCGGATAAAGGTAGGTGTAGCAGCGGATGCGGTCATTGACCCGCCCGCCCAGAAGGGCATGGACCGGGCGGCCGCGATCCTTGCCGAGGATGTCCCAGCAGGCGATCTCGAGCCCGGCAAAGGCGCCGATCACCGTGGGATCGGGGCGCTGGGTGAAGCCGGACGAATAGACCCGGCGGAACATCAGCTCGACATGTTCCGGGTTTTCGCCCGCCATGTGGCGGTCGAACACGTCGCGGATGTTGCCGGTTTCGACCGCCTCGCGCGGGAAGCCGTAGGGGATCAACGCCCAGCGTTCGAAGCGTTTCAGATCGGCCGGGCGGCCATAGAGATTGCAAGCACGGATCGTGTCGCCCGGAATACCCGAACTGCGCAGCACCTGTTCGGCCGCCAAATGCAAACGCGCGTAATCGTTGCCGGGCATCGGATAGCCGTCTTCCGCGATCCGCCCTTCGAGCTTTCCGTAGACATGCGCGGACGAAATATAGATCACGCGCGCAAGGCCGGCACGTTTGGCGGCGTCCAACACCGTGCGCCAGGATTCGATGGCGATGCGCGGCCCTAAATCGGGATCGCGCGCGGTTTCGTCCGTGATGCCGGCGGCATGGACCAGCGCGTCGATGCCGCGCCAATCGATGCCCATGCCGGCACCGGGTTGGGCGAGATCGATATGGCGCCCCAGGTTTTCGCGTCTTCCCCACGCGACGACCTGATGGCCCGCCGCGGCGAGGGCGGCGGCGATGCCTTGGCCCGCGATGCCGGTGGCGCCGATAAGGGCGACGCGCAGTTTTACCATTCGATTTCGTCGGCGAAGGGCGAGACAATGTCGCGCAAGCGCGGTGCCGCGCGGTCGCGATCCGACAAGATCGGTTCGCGCGTCGGCCACTCGATGCCGAGATCGGGGTCGGCCCAGGAAATGCCGGCTTCGGCCTGCGGCGCGTAAGAGCGATCGACCTTGTATTGCACCAGCGTGTCGGGCGTCAGCGTGCAATAACCATGGGCGAAGCCCTTGGGGATCACGACCCAGCGCGGCTCGGTCGCCGACAACACGATCGAATCCCAGCGGCCGAAGGTCGACGAGCCGATGCGCAGATCGACGAACACGTCGAGCACCGCGCCCAACGCGCAGCGCACGATCTTCGTTTCGGCGTGCGGCGGGCGCTGGAAGTGAAGCCCGCGCAGCGTGTGCTTGGCCGCCGTGAACGCCTCGTTCTCCTGCGCGAACGCCGTCGGCAATCCGTGCGCCGCCCAAATCTCCGCATCGAATAAGCGGCCGAAAGAGCCGCGCGCATCTTTGCGCGGCGACAATTCGATCGCCATCGTGCCTTGGAGTTTGAGCGGGCGGATTTCCATCGCGCTTATACCGGCGGTTTGACGATGACACCCTGGCCCGTGGGCAAGCCCAGGACCGGCACGTTCCATTCCTTCGCCAATTCGTCGAAGGCGCGCTTCTGATTGATATGCGCCGTCCAATTATAGTCGTCGAGCAGGATCACGCCGCCCGGCGACAGCATCGGCCAGAAATGGCGCGCCGCCGCGATCTCGGGGAAGGCGATGTTCATGTCGAGCGACAGATAGGCGACACGCGTGGTCTGGATTTGCGCCAGCGTATCGGGCACGGGGCCGCGCACGATACGCACATTCGGGAATTTGGCGAATTTATCGACCACGATGTCGTAGGCGCCGCCGCCGCGATATTCGGCGTTGTAGCCGTGCAGGCCGATGGCGCGTTCGGAATCGTTGATCTGGTCTTCGGGCAGGCCGTCATAGGTATCGGCCAGCCACATCGTGCGGTCGGTCAATTTGCCGAAGCCGGTCCAATCGGCGATCGTACCGGCCAGGATGCCGGTATTGACGCCGCATTCGACGAAATCGCCGGGCACGCGCAGCGCCTGTTCGGCCGCCCAAATCGCGATCCACGCGCGCCATTCGATATGGATATCCAGCATCCGCGTCGCGGTCGTGCGCATGCCGAAGCGATAGGCGCGCACGAAACGCGGATCGCGCAGGAATTCGCTGTTGTGGATCGTCGCCAAGCCGTCGGCGTTGAACTGCGCTTCCCCCGACATTCCATTCGCTCCCGATTCGGCCCTGCTGGCGCCATGGTGGTGCACGCCCCGATAGGGCGCAAGGCGAACTATCCGCAGGCGGCTTCCCAGGCGCGGCGGATCGCCGTTTCGAATTCGCACGCGAAACCCTTTCCGTCGACCAGGGCGGAATTGCGCAAGCGATCGCGCATTCCCGCCCGCGTGGCGGCGAGGGCGGCGGGATCGCGCACCGCTTCGATCGCGCGCGCAAGATAGGCATCGTCGTCCGCCGCGATCCAATCGCCAAGGCCGGCGGTTTCGAGGATCGACGCGCCCATGCGCCCCAAAGGCGGAGCGGCCAGCTTGGTGACCACGGGCACGCCCAGCCATAGCGCTTCGAACGTCGTCGCACCGGCGTTGAACGGGAAGGGGTCGAGCGCCACGTCGATATGGCCATAGGCGGCCCAGGTCTTGGGCTGCGGTGCCGTGGCGGCGAGATCGAGCCGTGCCGTATCGCCGCCGACATTTGCGAAACGCGCGATCACGCGCGCGCGCACTTGCGCATCGTTCAGCGACAGCGTGTTCAGGAACAGGCGCGCATCGGGGATGCGGTCGAGCACGCGCGCCCACAGGCGCAGCACGTCGTCGTTGACGCGTTGCAGCCGGCCGAAATGGCCGAAAGTGGGATAGCCCTTCGCCAGGATCGGGGCGGGCGCCACATCGGGCAACGCCGACTGCGGCTCGAACGCGTAGGCGTGCTTCATCCGCCAGATTGTTTCGGTGAACGCGCCGTCATGGCCTTCGGGCACGATCGTCGCGTCGGTCAGGAAGCCGTCGATCGCTTTGATCCCCGTCGTCGTGCAGTAGCCGAGCCAGCTTGCTTGCAAGGGTGCAGGCTTGCGCGCGAACACGCCCAAACGGTTGCCCGACGTATGCGCGGACAGATCGATCAGCACGTCGATGCCGGTGCTGCGGATCAACGCCGCCGCCGCATCGTCGTTAAGGGCGAAGATCGGATGCCACGCATCGGCGAGGCCGGCGAGAAGTGCAGTCTCCGCGTCTGGTTTCTCGACATTCGAAAACCCGTGCACCTCGAACGACGCGCGATCGTGATGGCGCAGCAACGTGCGCACGAAAGGTGCGACCGAGTGGGCGCGGAAATCGGCGGAAACGTAGCCGATCTTCAATCGCTTCGCGGGTTCGCGCGCGCGCGGCGGTTCGGCGGGCGCGAACCGAT
>JAIUNH010000382.1 GCA_020161965.1 Pseudomonadota bacterium | reverse complement strand
GATCCCCGCGCGCCTGATGGACGCGCCCGCGAAGCTCGAAGCGCTGGCGGCCAGTGCGGCGATCCTCGATGCCGTGCTGCCCGAGCGCGAGCCGCATGAAGGCCTGTTCGACGCGACCAAGGCGATGCTGGCGCGCTTTGACACGCGCGAGTGGCGCGAAGCTTACGTGCTGTGGGAAGTGCGCTGCTTGGCCGATCTCGGATTCGGGCTCGATCTCGAATCTTGCGCCGCCACCGGCGTGGTCGACGATCTGCGCTATGTCAGCCCCAAAACCGGCCGCGCCGTGTCGGGCGAGGCGGGGGCCCCCTATGCCGACCGGCTCTTCGTTCTGCCGGGTTTTCTGCGCAGCGGCGGGGCGGCGGGAAACGCCCGCGAATTGGTCGAAGCCCTGGAAATCACCGGACATTTTCTCGATCGCTATGTTTTGGCCCCGCAGACGAAGACCTTGCCGGGGGCCCGAGTCCGGCTTTATGAGCGCTGGCGACGGGAGTACCGCCGTCCCGAGGAAAGAAAATGACCGCGTCTTTTGCTGCCGAAATTAAGCCCGTTCCGCTCGCCGACGCTTTGGGCGAGCGTTATCTCGCCTATGCGCTGTCCACGATCATGGCGCGCTCGCTGCCCGACGTGCGCGACGGCTTGAAGCCCGTCCATCGCCGTTTGCTCTGGGCGATGCAGCAGCTGCGCCTCGATCCCGAGACCGGGTTCAAGAAATGCGCGCGCGTCGTCGGCGACGTCATCGGTAAGTATCACCCGCATGGCGACCAGTCGGTCTACGACGCGCTCGTGCGCCTCGCGCAGGATTTCGCGCAGCGCTACACGCTGGTCGACGGCCAAGGCAATTTCGGCAATATCGACGGCGATAACGCCGCCGCGATGCGATACACCGAAGCGCGCCTCACCCCCGTCGCCGTCGAATTGCTGCGCGGCCTCGACGAGAACGCGGTCGATTTCCGCAACACCTATGACGGCGAAGGCGAAGAGCCCGTCGTTCTGCCCGCTGCCTTCCCGAACCTGTTGGCCAATGGGGCGGCCGGCATCGCCGTCGGCATGGCGACGAATATCCCGCCGCATAACATCGTCGAGATCTGCAACGCGCTGCTGCATCTGATCAAGACGCCCAATGCGCGCGTCGCCACGCTGGTCGATTTGATGCCGGGGCCGGATTTCCCGACCGGCGGCATCCTGGTCGAAACGCGCGAAACGCTGGTGCAGGCTTACGAGACCGGTCGCGGCTCGCTGCGCGTGCGCGCGAAATGGGCGGTCGAGGAATTGCCGCGCGCGGCGTGGCAGATCGTCGTCACCGAGATTCCCTATCAGGTCCAGAAGTCGAAGCTGATCGAAAAGGTCGCGGAGCTTCTTCAGGCCAAGAAGCTGCCGCTGCTCGCCGATATCCGCGATGAATCGGACGAGAATGTGCGCCTGGTGCTGGAGCCCAAGAGCCGCAACGTCGATCCCAAAGTGATGATGGAATCGCTGTTCCGGACTTGCGATCTGGAAACGCGCTTCGCCCTCAACATGAACGTGCTCGACGCGGACAACGTGCCGCGCGTGATGGACCTGAAGGAAGTGCTTCAGGCCTATCTCAACCACCGCCATGTCGTGCTGACGCGCCGCTCGGAACACCGTCTCGCCCAGATCGACCGGCGCTTGGAAATCCTCGGCGGCTTGCTGATCGCGTATTTGAACATCGACGCGGTCATCAAGATCATCCGCACCGAGGACGAGCCCAAGCCCGTGATGATGAAGAAATGGGGGCTCACCGAAGTTCAGGCCGAAGCGATCCTGAACATGCGTCTGCGCTCCTTGCGCAAGCTCGAGGAATTCGAGATCCGCAGGGAGAACGACGCGCTGACGAAGGAGAAGAAGGAACTCCAGAGCCTTCTGAAAAGCGAAGACAAACGCTGGGCCGCGATCGCGACCGAAATTCAGGAATTGAAGGCGAAGTACGGGCCGCGCACGCCGCTGGGCAAGCGGCGCACCGAAGTCGCCGACGCGCCTGCCGAATTGATCGTGCCGGTCGAAGCCTTCATCGAGCGCGAAGACCTGACCGTCGTCGTGTCCGACAAGGGCTGGGTGCGCGCCTTCAAGGGCCATCTCGACGATCAGGCCGTGAAGGACATTCGCTACAAGGACGGCGACAAGCAGCGCTTCGTCGAACGCACGAACTCCGCCGACAAGCTGATGGTGTTCGCGACCAACGGGCGCTTCTACACGCTGGGTTGCGACAAGCTGCCGCGCGGGCGCGGCGACGGCGAGCCGATCAAGGTGACGCTGGAGCTGGGCAACGACGTCGATCTGGTCGACGTGTTCATCCACAAGCCCGACCGCAAGCTGGTCGTTGCGTCGTCGGCGGGTTACGGCTTCGTCGTGCCCGAAGCCGAATGCGTCGCGCAGACACGCCAGGGCAAGCAGGTGCTGAACGTGGGCGAGGGCGGGGAAGCCGCCGCCGTCTGCGCGGTGGAAGGCGACACGCTGGCCGTGCAGGGGACGAACCGCAAGCTGCTGCTGTTCCCCTTGTCCGAATTGCCGGAAATGTCGCGCGGCAAGGGCGTCATCCTGCAGCGTTACTCGAAGGACGGCGCGCTCTTCAAAATCCGCACCTTCACGATCGCGAAGGGCTGGCCGATGGGCTTCGCCAATTCGGACGCGCGCGAAAACGCGCCCAAGCATTGGGTGGGTGCCCGCAGCCAGGCGGGCCTGCTGCCGCCCAAGGGCTTCCGGTTCGAGTAAGCGTCAGGCGGCTTCGCGCGCGATCCGCTTGATGCCGCGCAGATCGACCGTCCGCCGCGCGCGGGCGAGGTCGAATGCCGCTTGCATGCGCAGCCACATATCCGCCGAGCCGCCGATCGCGCGCTCGATGCGCACCGCCATCTCCGGCGTGACGGCGCTGGCACCCGACGTGACCTTGTAAAGCTGCTGGCGCGTAACGCCCAGTGCTTCGGCGGCGGCGGCCATCGACAGGCCCAGCGCATCGAACTCGTCCTTTAGCAAGCTACCGGGATGGGTGGGGGATTTCATGGTCATCGGCGGCCTCAATGGTAATCCAGAAAATCGATATCGACGGCATTCCTGCCGTCGAAGCGGAACACGATCCGCCAATTTGCGCGAACGGTGACTGCCCAGAAACCACGCAAATCGCCCTTCAGCGCATGCAGCCGGAAACTGGGAAGATCCATCTCCGCCGGGTCGATCGCCACGTCCAGGGCCGACAGGATCGCGCGGATGCGCGGGACCATATCGGGCGGCAAACGACGCGGATCGTCGTCCTCGTAGAAGCGTTTCAAACCCTTATGGCGAAAGCTCACGATCACGGCGCATTGTCGCCTGTCGCTTGACAGTTGTCAAGGTGCGCGCAAAATCGCGGCGCACTGGGCGGGCAGCTTGGGGCGCGGCGGGCCGGCTTGCGGCTTGGGTGCAGCACGCTGGGCTTCTTCGTCGCGCTTGCGCCGTTCGGCGGCGTCGAGGAACCACCAATCGAGTGTGGCGTCGCAGCCATCGCCCGCGGCGATCGGCGTTTGGGTGACGCAATCCTTGTTGTCCGCCGGGCAAGCGAGGCGAACATGGAAATGTTCGTTATGGCCGCGCCACGGGCGCAGTTTGCGGATCCACGCGCGCTCCGTCGCCGGCAGCGTTTCGCAGAGATGTTTCTTGATCGCGTAGTGGACGAGGATGCGATCGACGCGCTTGTCCTCGGCCGCGAGCTTCAGCAAGCGCGCGTGATCGCTGCGCCATGTCGCGGGATCGACGCGGCGCTCGTCCGGCGTCGTTAGCGTGACGATCGCGATATCCTCGCGCGCCGGCGGCGCCAAGGCGGGCTTGGGATCGATGTTGAACCAGATATCGGCGTCGAGCCCGTTCTGGTGGCTGCCATGCAGCGACGCCATCGGCCCGCCGCGCGGCTGGGCGACGTCGCCGATATAAAGATCGGCGAAGCCCGCCGCCTTGGCGCGTACACCAAGATCGCGGATGAAGGAAATCGTTGCGGGATTGCCCCATTGCCGATTGCGCGACACGCGCACGGCCTGATAGCCGGGGCCATCGGGGGGCAGAAGTTCGGCACCCGCGATACAGCCGGTAGCGGGCCCGCCGATCGAGCGCGCGGGGCCGGATGTCGGCAAGCGTACCTCGCCCCATTCTTTGCCAATGGCGGGTGAGGCGAGTAGCGTCAACGCCGCGATCAGCGCTTTAAGCCGCATCGGCTTCCTCCAGCGCTTGGGCGGCCGCGAGCCAGCGCGCTTCGGCCGCGTCGACGCGGTCGACCGCATCCTTGTGGCGCTTGGCGAGATCGGTGGCCTTTGCCGGATCGTTATAGACGTTGGGATCGGCGAGGGCCGCGTCGAGCTTCGTCTTCTCGTCTGTGCGCTTGGCGAGTTCGCTTTCGGCGGCGGCGAGTTCCTTTTTGAGCGGAC
>JAIUNH010000381.1 GCA_020161965.1 Pseudomonadota bacterium | reverse complement strand
ACGCGGCCGTCGCGAAGCCGAGCAGCACCAGCGAGACGAGGGCCACGACCGTGGCGCTGCGCCAGGATTCGAGTACCCAGGGCTCGAGGACTTCATCGACCGACATCGCGACCGACATGACCAACGGCGTATTGTCGGATTTCCGGTAACTGAAATAGCGCAGCTTGCCGTCGATCGAGGAGCGCAGCACGAAAATGCCCGCGGGCGCTCGCGGCAGATGCACGCGGAACAGATCGCTTTGCGAAAAATCTTGCGCCAGCGCGCTGGCGACGAATGGCCGGCGTATCAGAAGGGCGCTGTTCAGGTTCTGCAGGCCGATCGTGCCGTCGCGGCCGATGTCGATGCGTTCGAATTGCCGTGCGAAGAACTGCATGTCGATCGACACGATGACCAGCCCGGCGAAACTTCCCGCTCGATCGAACAATCCAATGCTGACGGGAATCAACCAGCTCGGCACTTGCATTCCGATGACCGGCAAGCCGATGCGCGGCGCACGGTCCGCCGTGCCGGCGTGATAGCGGAAATATTCGCGGCTGGAAAAGTCGACCGAGCCCGGCGGCTCCATCGCCGACGAGGCGAGCACCTTGCCCTCGCGATCGAGCACGCGGATATTCCGGATGCTGCGCGAGCCGTGCGACAGCGAGGCGAGGATTTCGCTGAGCTCGTGATCCGCGCTATTCTCGATCCCGCGCCGCGCCACCAGGCCCGCGGTCAGCAACACGGCCGCCTCCGCCGTCGTGAAGACGCCTTCGACGGTTTGGGTCAGCGTCAGCGTGACGTTCTCGAGATAGTTGTGGCCGATATCCTCGGTCCGCTTGCGCTGCTCGACGATGTTAAGGGCTTCGCCGGCCGCCAACGCCAAACAGGCCGCCGCGGCGACGAGAAAAATGCCGTAATGGCGGAAGCCGGAAAGTCTCAACATCTCGCCACGGGGAAAACGAACCAACGAACGGCGCACACGCTCAGATGGGCGCATACAATTCGGATTAAAGACGATCCCGCCCGTTCGTGCGACATGGAATTTTTCCGGTTATATGTCAGTTGCGTATCTTGGCACCGAATACGGCGTCAAATCCGTCGATTTCCGCCGGTTTTCCGAACAGATAGCCTTGCGCGACTTCGCAGCCCAGAAACCGCAGGGCTTGGCGTTGTTCGTCGGTTTCGACGCCTTCGGCCACGCAGCCCACGCGCAAGGTCTGGGTCATGGCAAGGATGACGGCGGCGAGACTTTCGCGCGCGGTCGCCACGGTCAGCGGGGTCACGAAGCTGCGATCGATCTTCAGCGTATCGATCGGGAAATCGCCGAAATTGCCGAGCGACGAATATCCCGTGCCGAAATCGTCGAGCGCGATGCGGAACCCGGCATTCTTCAATATCTGCAGCTGACCGATCGCCCAGGGCGTGGCCTGCATCGCCACCCCTTCCGTCACTTCGAACTCGATCGTCGATGGCGACAGCTCCGCACTCTGCACCCGTTCGATCAAGCGCGCCGCGAAACCCTGGCGGCCGAGATCGATGGGCGACAGATTGATCGCGACGGGCACGATGGCGGCGCCGGCTTTGGCGCGCGCGCGCGTCCAGCGGCCGATTTCCGCGACGACGAAATCGGTCAACGGCTCGGTCAAGCCCGTCGCCTCGGCGATCGGGATGAACTCGGCCGGCGACACCGGCCGCCCGTCGTAGCGCCAGCGCAGCAACGCCTCCGCACCGAGGATGCGGCCGCTGGCGATATCGACCTTGGGCTGGAGATGGACGGCGAAGCCCTCGCCGCTCGGCGCCGCGCGTTTCATTTCGTGCTGAAGCGTGAAGCGCCGGTCGGATTCCGCGCGCATCGTCGCGTCGAACACGACGCTTTCGTTGCGTCGCGTGCGGCGCACATGCTGAAGCGCCGAAGCGAGTGCGCGCATCGTGGCGGCGGTATCTCCGCTCGACGCCGCGTCGAGATCGAGCAGCGCCGCCGTCGCGGTCGAGGCGATTTCCACGCCGTCGGTCGTGTAGGCCGCCGTCACCAGCGCTTGCAAGCGGGCGGGATCGAGATGCGTCTTCTCACCGATCAGCGCGAAGGTGCCGTCGCCGATCATCGCCACGACCAGCGCCCCCATTTCGTAATCGGCAAGCGCCGCATAGATCGCGCGAAGATAGTTGCGCGCGATGCGCAGCCCGTAACCCGCGACGATGCTGGCATGGGATTCGAGATGGACGAGTGCGATCCGTCCTTCGATCGGATCGGCCGCGAAACGCTCGCTCAACGCCGTTTCGAAGGCGTTCAGATTGGGCACGTCGAACACGGGATCGACATGCGCCATATGGTCGAGACGGTCGATCAGCGCCTGGTTCTCGAAGCCGATCGCGATATTGGTCGCGAACAGGCGCAGCAAGGTCCGATCGGCGTCGGCGATGTCCCCACCCGCTTCGATGACCGCGGTCAGTTCGCGGCCGGGCACGATGCCGAAATGCATCAGCATGAAGCCGCCTTCGACGACCGGATCGCCCTGGCGCGGCAAATCGGCGATCAGCTTGGCGAGCGTCCCGTCGGGCAACGCGGAAAGCGGCCGGCCCGCAAAGGCGGCGAAACTGCCGGCGGCGCTGACGATCATCGCGCCGCCGTCAGTGCCTTCGCCGCCTTTGACGCAGACCAGCCCGTTGGGCGCCACGCGCAGCAAGGCGGCGATTTGTGTCAGCACGCCGCGCGAGAACAGTTCCAGATTCGTGCGGGTGAAAAGCTTGGTGGCGCTTTCGACGATCATCTCGAGGCCGGCGCGGCTTCGGCTGATCGTTCGGATCTGGTCGTAGGCGCGGATCGTCGCGGTCAGCACGGTCAGCAACCGGGTTTGCGTCAGCTCCGACTTGGTGCGGTAGTCGTCGATTTCGTAGGACGAGATCACCGAAACTTCGGGCGCGTAGCCGGGCTGGCCGGTGCGCAGCACGATGCGCATTTCGCGCATTCCCGCCTCGCGCAGCTCGCGCACTAGGCGCAGTCCGGAATCGGGCGATTCCATCACCACGTCGATCAATGCGACCGCGATATCCTTCACCTCGCCCAGCCTTGCCCAGGCTTCGGCGGCCGAGCGCGCGTGAACGAGTTCGATCGGCCGGCCCAGCACGCGCGCACCGTTCAACGCGAAACGCGTCGTGGCATGAACGTCGTCGTCGTCGTCGACCACCAGCACATACCAAGGCCGCGCGGCGCCGGCCGCCCCGGAACGTTCGGGGGCGCCGTCTTCCGGCGCGAGCTCCAGCAGATCGTCAGCCGGCGCGTTTGGCTTGTCCGACATCGTAAGTTCCTTCGAGTTGCCCTTGCGCGCCGGTGGGTGCACGCAAGGGGATGCGCATGGTCATCGTCGTGCCGCTGCCGACTTCGCTGTCGACGCGGATCGTGCCGCCCAAAACCTTGGTGACGATGTTGTGCACGATGCTGAGGCCGAGGCCGCTGCCGCCTTGTCCCAGCCGCGTGGTGAAGAACGGTTCGAAAATCCGATCGCGCAACCCGGCGGGAATGCCTTTGCCGCTGTCGCGCACCGAGATCTCGACCGCGTCGGTGCCGCCTTGGCGCGCCGCGATGGTGATCGTTCCGGAATTGCCGTCGCCGATCCCGTGGATCTGGGCGTTGCCGACGAGGTTGAGCAGCACTTGGCCGAGGGGCCCGGGATAGGAATCGAGCGGCGATTTGGCGTCGATATCGACGTTCAAGGTGACGCCCGCGCGCGACAATTGCGGCGCCATCGTGCCGGCGATATCGCTGACCAGTTCCTCGATACGGAACACGCGGCGCTGTTCGCTGGTCTGATCGACGGCGACGCGCTTGAAATGCTGGATGAGGTCGGACGCGCGCTGCAAACCGCGCATGAGAATCGCCGTGCCGTCGCGCAATTCGCCGATCAGGCGGTCGAGGGAGGATTTGCGCACCTGCCCCGCCGCCAATTCGCGCGCGAAACCTTCGGCGCGTTCGGATAGCGTGCTCGCGACGGTGACGGCATTGCCGATGGGCGTGTTGAGCTCGTGCGCCACGCCCGCGACCAATCCGCCGAGATTGGCCAGACGCTCGACGCGCGCGAACTCCGCCTCCATGCGCATCTTTTCCTCCAGCGCCAGCACGCGCTCATGCGCGGCTTGGGCGGCGCTTTCGGCGAGCTCGCGTTTCTCGTTCTCGCGCAATTTCTCGCGCCGATGGGATTCGACCGCTTCGGCCTCCAGCAACTCGCGCTCGATGCCGGAGGTTTTGAAAACCTGGACCGCGCGTGCCATCGCGCCGATTTCGTCGCCGCGCGCCAGAACCGGCACCTGCACGCCCCAATCGCGCTTCGCCAGCCGGTTCATGATCGTGGTCAAGGATTCGAGCGGTCGGATCACGCGCCATTGGAGCGCCAGAAACGCCACGATCGCGGCGGCCAGGATCAGCGCGAAAATGATCGACGC
>JAIUNH010000380.1 GCA_020161965.1 Pseudomonadota bacterium | reverse complement strand
CGGCGAATCCGCCTTCGGGATCGAGGGCGAGATCGATCGGCGGCTGGCCGCGCGCGGCTTGCCGCCGCCCGACTTCGCGCACCAAGCCGTCTTCCATCAACTCGTCGACCAGCAGCGTGACCATCTGCGGGGACAAGCCGATCGCCGCCGCCAAATCGGCCCGGCTTGCCGCATCGACGCGCCACAACGCATCGACGATCAACCGGCGCTGATGCCCGCGCCGGTCGAAGGGTGCTAGCCCCGACAAAAGCTCCAAACCCGATCCCGCCAAGCGATCCTCGCGATCACGGCGCCACGCGCGCGCCCCAGGAATTCTCCTTGCATGATGGCGAGGTCTTCATATTAAATCAATGGGACGGATTTAATCGCCGCAACAAGCGGCAGATGCGGGATGCGGATGGGCGATTTTCTGACGATCGAGCGCAAGCTCGCCATCCAGGCCTGGATATTCCTGGCGGTGCCGATCGTGTTCTTCGGCGTGATCCGTTTCTACCCCGCGTTCGAATCCTTCGCGATCGCGTTCACCGAATGGAATTTGCTGTCGCCGCCGCGCTATGCGGGTTTGTCGAATTTCAGCCGCCTGCTGAACGATCCGGTGTTCTGGATCGCGTTCAAGAACACCTTCATCTATCTCGCGGTCGGTGCACCGGTCAGCCTCGTCATCGCCTTCGTCGTCGCCTACTATCTCGATCAGGTGCGCTTCGCCCACGGGCTGATCCGCGCATGCTATTTCATTCCGCACCTCACCTCGACCGTGGCGATGGCGTGGGTATGGCGCTGGTTCTATCAGCCCCCGCCGGTCGGGTTGTTCAACAACCTGCTCAACGCCGTCGGGTTCGATACGCAACCCTTCCTGCGCTCCACGTTCCAGGCCCTGCCCGCCGCCCTCGCCCCCGCGATCTGGGCGGGGCTCGGCTTCCAGATCGTGCTGTTCATGGCGGGGTTGCGCGCCATTCCGTCCAGCTATTACGAAGCGGCGCGCATCGACGGTGCCGGCCGCTGGATGGTGTTGCGCGAAATCACGCTGCCGCTGCTGCGCCCGACGATCGTGTTCCTGGTCGTGATTTCGTCGATCGGTTTCCTGCGCATCTTCGACACGGTCTACAACATGACCGACAACGGTGCGGGCGGGCCGCTCAACAGCACCAAGCCGCTGGTGCTGTATATCTACGAGACCGCGTTCCGTTCCTATCAAATGGGTTACGCGGCCGCGCAGACGATCGTGCTTTTCCTGATCCTGCTCGTAATCAGCCTCGTGCAATTGCGCTTGATGCGCACGAGGACGAGCTGATGCCAGGCCCGGCAACGCCGTTGTTCGACGCCGAGCGTCCGTGGCGCGTGGCGCTCGCCGAACGCCCCGGACTGGTCGTGGCCTGGACGCTGCTGGCGATCGGCGCGATCGTGATGATGACGCCGCTCGCCTATATGATCGGCACGTCGTTCAAGGCGCCGCACGAGGTTTACGAGATCAACCTGATCCCGCACGAGCCGACCTTCGAAAACTACATCTTCATCTTCGAGAAGACGCGCTTCGGCCTGTGGTTCGTCAATTCGGTCGTCACCAGCGCGCTCGTCACGATCTCGGTCCTCTTCTTCGACGCGCTAATCGGCTACACGCTGGCGAAATTCGAATTCCGCGGCCGCGAATTCGTGTTCATCGCCATTCTCAGCACGCTGATGATCCCGACCGAAATGCTGATCGTGCCGTGGTACGTAATGGCCAAGAATTTCGGATGGCTCAACAGCTATTGGGGCATCATGTTCCCCGGGCTGATGACCGGCTTCGGCGTATTTTTGATGCGCCAATTCTTCATGGGCGTGCCCGACGACTATATCCACGCCGCGCGCATCGACGGCCTCAGCGAATTCAAAATCTGGTGGAAGGTCGCGCTGCCGCTGGTGACGCCCGCCCTCTCGGCGCTCGGCATTTTCACCTTCCTCGGCAATTGGACCGCGTTCCTGTGGCCGCTGATCGTCACCAACGACCGTGCACTTTATACGCTGCCCGTCGGGCTCGCCTCGTTCTCGGGTGAAAACCTCACCGATTGGGAGCTCGTCATGGCGGGCGCCACGATCGCGACCTTGCCCACGCTCGTCGTCTTCATCGTTTTCCAGCGCTACATCATCCGCGGCGTCGTGCTGGCCGGACTGAAAGGTTGAACATGGCCACCTTGCCCCCGAATTCGAAACCCGTCGAAGGCAGCGACGATCGCTTCCCCGCCCCCGCCTTCGCGCGCGCCGTGCTTGCCCCTGCGTTCGGGTTGAGCCAATCCCATCATCTTGGCCATCTGATGACGATGCACCGCGCCCATGGCGTGATGTTGCACGAGCAAGGCCTGTTGAGCGCCGAGGACATCGCGAGCTTGCTGCGGGCCTTGGCCGCCATCGAAGCCGATTTGGCTTCGCGCAACGAACCCGTCGCCTATACCGGCGAGCACGAAGATCTGTTCTTCTATATCGAGCGCGAATTGGCGCGCCATGTCGGCGTCGATACGGCGGCGCGCCTGCATACCGGCCGCTCGCGCAACGATATCGATCATACGCTGTTCAAGATGGCGCTGAAGGAACGGCTGGACACGCTCGTCGCCCAATTGACCGGCCTGATCGAAACGTTGATCGCGCGCTCGGTGCGCGATGCGGGCACGATCATCCTTGCCTATACGCACGGCCAGCCGGCGCAGCCTTCGACCTACGGCCATTATCTCGGCGCGGTTATCGAGACGTTGCTGCGCGACGCCGAACGCCTGGAGCAAGCGCGCCAAACCGCCGATCTGTGCACCATGGGTGCCGCCGCGATCACCACGACCGGTTTTCCGCTGAACCGCGCGCGCGTGGCCGAATTGCTCGGCTTCGCCGACATCCTGCCGAATTCCTATGGCTGCATCGCCTCGGCCGACTACACGTCGCAGGTCTACGCGGCGATCAAGCTGATGGCGCTCAATCTCGGCCGCTTCGCGCAGGATATGGCGTTCTGGACGTCGTTCGAGGTCGGGCAATTGCGCTTCTCCGACGGGTTCGTCCAGATCAGCTCGATCATGCCGCAAAAACGCAACCCGGTGCCGGTCGAGCATATGCGCCTGATGGCCTCGCTTTGCGCCGGGCGTTGCGAAGCGGTGCTGACGGCGCTGCACAACACGCCCTTCACCGACATGAACGACAACGAGCACGAGGTGCATAGCCAAGGCTACGAAGCCTTCGCGATGGCCGCGCGCGTGCTCGATCTCATGCAGGGTGTCGCCGCCAGCGCCACGATCGACGAAGCCCGCGCGCGCGCCAATATCGCGCGTTCCTTCGCGACGATCACCGAACTCGCCGATACGCTGGTGCGCGAGGAAGGCATTCCCTTCGGCCGCGCGCACCACGTCGCGGCCCAGCTTGCGCGCGCCATGAAGGAAACCGGCGACGATCTGGGCAGCGTGCCCTATGCCCGCTTTTCCGCCGCCTTCGCCGAGACCTGCGGCCGCGCGCCGAAATTGAGCGAGGCGCGCTTTCGCGAAGCCGCGTCGCCGGAGAATTTCATTGCCGTCCGCAAGCTGCCCGGCGGCCCCGCCCCCGAAGCGCTGGCGGAAGCGGCCATCCGCCATCGCGCGGGCGCGAAACGTTTGCGTGATCGCTTGGCGACCCATGCCGCGACGGCAAAAGCGGCGCACGACAAGCTCGCCGCGCGGACCGGGGGCTGAGCGATGGCGCGCCTCTCCTTGCAAGGATTGGTCAAGCGTTACGGCCAGACCGAGGTCGTGCACGGCATCGACCTCGATGTCGCCGATGGCGAATTCGGGATAAACCTCGAAGACCGCGCTGAACTCGACCACCGACTCGTTCGCCGGCTGCTTGGCCTCGATCCGCGGATAACCGGCGACACGCAGGTTCTGCGAACGCACGGCATCGCCAAAGGCACGGTCGAGTGCCTCGGACAGCGCTTCCGAACGCGCCTGCTGGCCGTACTGCTTCTGCACCATCGAGAACGGCACCTTGCCCGGACGGAAGCCAGGCATCTTGACGCTACGACCCATCTGCTTCAGACGCTGTTCGACGTCCTTGTTGAGATCGGCGACGGCCACGGAGAGGTCGATACGACGCTCGAGGTTATTGACGACGGCGCCTGCTTCCGAATTCGTTTGCATCCTGCGGATTCCTCAAGAACAACAAAAGCGGCCATCAGCGCGGCCGCAGGGTAAAAGGGACAGCAACCAGGGTGAAACCAAGCAAGCGTTGGTGCGAGAGAAGGGACTCGAACCCCCACACCTTTCGGCGCTGGAACCTAAATCCAGTGCGTCTACCAATTCCGCCACTCTCGCCATTGGCTGCTCGAACGGACGATTTTAACCGAGCGGCCGCCCCCCTGTCACATTCGCACGCAAGTCCTTGCCGGAAAATCCCGAAATGGCGCGGAAACCGATGATTTCCGACGACTTTCGCTTAAACTCCGCGGCCT
>JAIUNH010000379.1 GCA_020161965.1 Pseudomonadota bacterium | reverse complement strand
GATCGCCGCGAGAACCATGGTCGCGACCAGCGTCACCGCATAGGTCTCGAACAGGTCCGCCGCCATGCCGGCGCAGTCGCCGACGTTGTCGCCGACGTTGTCGGCGATCACGGCCGGGTTGCGCGGATCATCTTCCGGAATGCCCGCTTCGACCTTGCCGACGAGATCGGCGCCGACATCCGCACCCTTGGTGAAGATGCCGCCGCCAAGACGCGCAAAGATCGAGATGAGCGAGGCGCCGAACGACAAAGCGACCAGCGCTTCGATCGTCGGGCGGCTGTCGATGCCCTTCCAGCCTGCTAGCACGCCGTAATAGCCGGCGACACCCAGAAGACCGAGGCCGACGACCAGCAGGCCGGTGATCGCACCCGCCTTGAAGGCGATGTCGAGGGCCGGTTGCAGGCCGCTGCGCGCCGCTTCGGCCGTGCGCACATTGGCGCGGACCGAGACGTTCATGCCGACATAGCCGGCGGCGCCCGAAAGCACCGAACCGACCACGAAGCCGAGCGCCACGTGCAGCCCCAGCGTCGCCGCCAGGATAATCGCGACAATCACGCCGACGATCGCGATCGCACGGTATTGGCGGTTGAGATACGCGGCCGCACCTTCGGCGATGGCGGCGGCGATCTTTTGCATGGTTTCGTTGCCCGCAGGGGCGGCGACGACCTGGCGATACGCGGCAATCCCGTAAAGGATCGCGAGCACGCCGCAGGCGATTACAAGCCAAAACGCGGCTGACATGGACTGGTTTCCTCTATCAATTCTTATCGGTTGGCATTGCGCGGCGAAGTTGGGTATTCCGCAGCGTGGAGCCCCGGACCATGCCAGACGAATCGGGGAGAGGCAAGAAATTGGGCCGTATTCCGCCTGTAGAATCGATTCGCCTCCGGCCTAGGCCCCCGCTAGAAATTGGACAACGATAAGCGGCGAAATCGGGCCGATTTGGTCCCGGGAGAGTTCGAGCGTGCCCTCCAAATCCATTCCGCTGGCCGGTATCGCGGGCCTTGTTCTGCTCGGCGCATCGGGCGCTGCCCTCGCCTCCGGGTTCCAGCTGCGCGAGCAAAGCGCCACCGGCCAGGGCAATTCCTTCGCGGGCATGACCGCCGGCGGCGAAGACATCTCGGCGATGTATTTCAACCCGGCCGCTTTGGGCCGCTATCGCGGCAGCCAGATCCTCGGCTCGGCCGCCTATGTGGCGCCCCAGGTGAAGCTCAAAAACGGCGCCGCATCGCGCAGCACCGGTGTGGCAATCACGGGGCCAAGCGCGCCGGGCGATGCCGCGACCGATGCCGCCGTGCCCTCGCTCTACGCGATGTGGGATTTCGGCGGGAACTTGAAGCTCGGGTTTTCGGCCAACGTGCCCTACGGGCTCGAAACCGATTACGGCGCCGATTGGATCGGCCGCTATCACGCCACGAAAAGCGCCATCAACACGCTGGCCATCGCGCCGAGTGCCGCGCTGGATATCGGCAACGGCGTCACGCTGGGGGCGGCAATCGTGTTCCAGCAGATCGATGCGCAGCTCGGCAAGGCCGCGAACGTCAACCAGATCTCCGGCGGCGGTTTGACCGGCGATGCGTGGTCGAACCTGCAAGGCTATGACGGCCACGGCATCGGCGGCCGCTTCGGCCTGATTTGGGAGATCACGCCCACGACGCGCGTCGGGGCGGCCTATCACACCGAAACCCGCCACACGCTAAAGGGCGATGCGGTGTTCTCGGGCAATGCGTCGGCGACGCTGGGCACGCTGCTGCGCAATTCGAGCATCACGGCGAATGTCGCCTTGCCCGACACCGCATCGTTCGGCGCGCAGCACGATATCGGCCCGGTGACCCTCGCCGCCGAAGCCGCGTTCACGCGCTGGTCGAAGGTGCAGGAATTGCGCATCCGCTTCGCCTCGGGCCGCGCCGACGACGTCACACCGCTCAAATGGAAGGACACGTATTTCCTGGCGCTGGGCGCCACCTATCGCGTGCCCGATACGCGCTGGACCTTACGGACCGGTGTCGCCTTCGACAAATCGCCCGTCCCCGATGCCGACCGCACGCCGCGCATTCCCGATCAAGACCGCACATGGCTGTCGCTTGGCGCGTCGTTCAAATGGAACCAAGCGCTCGAATTCGACGCCGGCTATTCGCATATCTTCGTCAAGAAGGCGCGCCTGCAACTGAACGATAGCGGCATCGCGGGCGATCCCAATCGCTTCCGCGGCAATCTCTCCGGCGAATACGAATCCTCGATCGACATTCTGGCCGTCCAGGCACGGTTCAAATTCTGAAACCACGCGGCGTTTGGCGCGACCCCGACGGGCGCGTTATAGAATACGCACCCGGTCAGGAGATTCGCCCATGATCACCCGCCGCACCGCTTTCGGTTTCGCCGCTGCAATTCCCGCCACGTCGCTTGCGTTGCCCGGCCGCGTTTGCGCCGCCACGCCGCAGCAAGCCGCGACCGATTGGACGGTCGTACCGGCACGCCAAGGCGCACTCGATTGGCATATCCCGATCGCGCATGCCCGCCAGGGCGGTTGGGCGGCACCGGTGGAGATCTCGCGCGAGATGCTGGCGCTGAACCGCACGATTGTGGAGGTCGACGGCTACTTCCTGCCTTACCTGCCGGAAGCGAGCCTGGTGTTTCTGCTCACGCCCTACCTGTCGCATTGCGAAGGCTGCGTGCCCAACAAGCCGTTTTCGGTGATCGGCATTGCCGCCAAAACGCCGCGCGACGATGCGAGCGGGCCGCTTTCCTATCGCGGCACGTTCGTGATCGCGCCCGAGAATCCCTCGGGCTATCCGTTCTGGCTGCTCGACGCCGAAGAAATCAGCGCTTGAGCGCAGCGCTGCCGGGATAGACGGCCGCCGCGCCCAGCTGCTCCTCGATGCGGATCAGCTGGTTGTACTTGGCCACGCGGTCGGAGCGCGACAGCGAGCCCGTCTTGATCTGCCCGCAATTCGTGGCGACAGCCAGATCGGCGATGGTCGTATCTTCGGTTTCGCCCGAGCGATGCGACATGACCGAGGTATAGCCCGCCCGGTGCGCCATCTCGACCGCTTCCAGCGTTTCCGACAGCGTGCCGATCTGGTTGACCTTCACGAGGATCGAGTTGGCGAGGCCCTTTTGGATGCCCATCGCCAGACGCTTCGGGTTGGTCACGAACAGATCGTCGCCGACCAGCTGCACCTTGCCGCCGACCGTTTCGGTCAGCGCCTTCCAGCCGTCGAAATCGTCCTCGGCCATGCCGTCTTCGATCGACACGATCGGATAGCGCGACACGAGATCGGCGTAGAACTTGACCATACCGGCGGCGTCGAGCGTCTTGCCCTCGCCTTCCATCTCGTATTTGCCGTTCTTGAAGAACTCGGTCGACGCGCTGTCGAGGCCGAGCATCACGTCCACGCCCGGCTTATAGCCCGCCGCTTCGATCGACTTGGCGATGAAGCCGAGCGCTTCGTCGGCCGATTTCAAATTCGGCGCGAAGCCGCCTTCGTCGCCCACATTCGTTGCGTAGCCCGCATCCGACAGACGCTTCTTGAGCGCGTGGAAGATTTCGGCACCCATCCGCACCGCTTCGGCCAGCGTCTTGGCGCCGACGGGCAGGATCATGAATTCCTGGAAGTCGATCGGGTTATCGGCATGGGCGCCACCGTTGATGATGTTCATCATCGGGACGGGCAGCACATGGGCGCGCGCGCCGCCGACATAGCGATAAAGCGGCAGGCCCCGCGACGACGCGGCGGCCTTGGCGACGGCGAGCGACGTGCCGAGCAGCGCGTTCGCCCCCAAGCGCGCCTTGTTCGGCGTGCCGTCGAGATCGATCAGGATGCGGTCGATCTTCAACTGGTCTTCGGCGTCGAGACCGGAGATCGCATCGAAGATTTCGGTGTTCACGGCGCTGATCGCCTTCGTCACACCCTTGCCGAGATAGCGCTTCTTGTCGCCGTCGCGCAGTTCGACCGCTTCATGCGCACCGGTCGACGCACCCGACGGTACGGCAGCACGTCCGAAGGACCCGTCGTCCAGGCGCACATCGACTTCGACCGCGGGGTTGCCGCGCGAGTCCAGAATTTCGCGAGCGCGGATATCGACGATGGCGGTCATGGCGATGGTCTCCGTTTCAGACGTCGAGAAGTTCGGCGAGGTGGACGAAATCGCGCGCGACGAGGGTCCATTCCCCCTCCGGCGCGAAATCGACCTTTTGATGCGGCCCGTATTCGGTGGGGCGCGGGACGAAAGCGGTTTGCAGACCCAGCTTCTGGGCCGCAAGAAGATCGTTGTTATGCGCGGCGACCATCATCACTTGGCCGGGCGCGCAGCCGAACATGTCGCACGCCCCCAGATAGGTTTGCGGCTGCGGCTTGTAGCCCTTGAACACTTCGGTCGACAGCACCGTGTCCCAGGGCAGCTTGGCGTGGCGCGCCATATCGACAAGCAAACGCACATTGCCG
>JAIUNH010000378.1 GCA_020161965.1 Pseudomonadota bacterium | reverse complement strand
CCGAATGGGCGTTCCTGCGCGTGTTGTACGATGCGGCCCCATCGGCGCCCTCTTCCCTCGCCGCGCGCATGGGCATGACCAAGGGCGCCATCACCAAACTCGCCCAGCGTTTGATCGACAAGGATCTCGTCGAGCGCGACGCCGATCCGGACGACCGGCGCGCGCAATTCCTGACGATGACGGCCGCCGGCCAAGCGCTGGTGCCCAAGCTCGCCAAGCTCGCCGACGCCAACGATGCGGCGTTTTTCGGCGTGCTGGCCGCCGCTGAACGCGCGGCACTCGGCCGGATTTTGAAGAAACTGACCGATCGTCACGCGCTGAAAAGCGTGGCAGCGGATTGAAGGAGCAACATCGTGGACGTGCAGAAAAAAGCCCTCGCCGAAAAATGCCTCGCCGCCGCTTACGATAAGACGATGGCGTTTCCGCAAATCGTCGGCGCTTTGATCGGGGCGGGGTTCGACGGCTACGCGATCGATTATCGCGCCGGCACCGCGACCTATTATTTACCCGACGACGATTGCACGATCGTGAAGCTGCCGCATGGCGGTGCGCCGGTCGCGGCCGCGTTCGACGCCGCCGGTGTCGCAGCGCAGATCAAATGGGCGCAGGCCAATCCGCCCGACTATTCCTACACCGCGTTCTGCGAGAACGTGACGGCAAAAGGCTGTGCGGGCTATCTCGTCTCGTTCCTGGGCAAGCGCGTGCTCTATTTCGGCCGCACGGGCGAAACGCATATCGAGCATTTCCCCAAATGAAAAAGGCCGGTGCGGTCGCCCGCACCGGCCTTCGTCTTGAAGCGCTTAAGCGAAACGACTAGCGCGCGGCGCGGATCGTCTTGCCCCAGCGGTCGACTTCCGCCGCGACGAACGTGCCGAGCCAAGCGCTCGTGCGTTCGTTGCCTTCGGGCAGCACGCCGCCCAGATCGAGCAGGCGCTTGCGCGAATTGGCGTCGTCCAGCGCCTTCACCAGCGCGTCGTTCAGCTTGGCGACAACCGCGGCCGGCGTGCCCTTGGGCGCGAACAGCGCGTTCCAGGCGCTGACTTCGTATTCCGGCATGCCGGCTTCCTTGGTCGTCGGCACATCGGGCAACGCGGGCGAACGCGTCGGGGTGGCGATCGCGTAGGCGCGGATGGACCCCGCCTGGATCTGCGTGACCAGGTTGACGATCTGGTCGCACGCGTAATCGACCTTGCCGCCGACGAGATCGTTCAGCACCGGACCCGTGCCCGTGTAGGGAACGCGCGTCGGCTTGGTGTTGAGCTGCACATGCAGCAGCGTGCAGGTCGTGTGCGAAACCGAGCCCACGCCTGCATTGGCTTCGTTGAGCTTGTCCTGGCCTTCCTTCAGCTTCGCGGCGAATTCCTTCAAATTCGCGGCCGGGAAATCCTTGCGCGCGACGATCACGATCGGCGTGCCCGCGGCCATGCCGATCGGCTCGAAATCCGTGACCGGGTTGTAGCGGATGTTCGGATAAAGGGCCGGGGCCGCGCCATGCGTGCCCATATGGCCCATCATGATCGTGTAGCCGTCATTGGCGGCTTCCTTGCCGCGCGTGATGCCGGTCGTACCGCCCGCACCGGCGATGTTTTCGATCACCAGCTGCTGGCCCAGCGTCTTCGACATGCTTTCGCCCACGATGCGGGCGATGACGTCGGTCGGGCCGCCGGCGGCGAAGGGCACGATCACGGTGATCGGCTTGGTCGGATATTGCTGGGCCGACGCGGCACCGGCCATCAAGGCCAAGGCGGCGGCGAATGCGAGAGCTTTCTTCATCTGCTTTTCCTCCTGCGATTGTACTAGCGGGCGATTGTAGAGAAAGGCGCGGAGATATTCGGGGGGCTCCGCGCCCGGCGTCAGGTCACTCGGTGAAGACTTCATCGCGGCTCTTGCTCACCGAAGGCAGCACCGCGATGACGACCACGATCACCGCGACGGCCAGCATGCCCGCCGCGATCGGGTTGTAGACGAACGTCATAAAGTCGCCGCGCGCCAGGATCATCGCTTGGCGCAGCTTCTCCTCCATCAACCGGCCGAGCACATAGCCCAGCAGCAGCGGGGCGGGCTCGAAGCCGAATTTGTACAGGACATAGCCCACGAAGCCGAAGAAGGCGGTGAACAACACGTCCTGCGGGGAGTTGTTGATCGAGTAGATGCCGATGCAGCAGAACACCATGATCGCCGGGAACATCAGGCGATAGGGCACCTTCAACAGGCGCACCCAAAGTCCGATCAGCGGCAGGTTGATGACCAGCAGCAACAGATTGCCGACCCACATCGACGCGATCATGCCCCAGAACAGGTCGGGGCTTTTGGTCATCACCAGCGGGCCGGGAATGATGCCGTGGATGGTCATCGCGCCGACCATCAGCGCCATCACGGCGTTGGGCGGAATGCCGAGCGTCAGCAGCGGAATGAACGAGGTCTGCGCGCCAGCATTGTTGGCGCTTTCGGGGCCGGCGACGCCTTCGATGGCGCCGCGCCCGAAGCGCGACGGATCCTTCGCGAGTTTCTTTTCGACCGTGTAGGACGCGAACGGGCCCAGCACCGCGCCGTTGCCCGGCAGAATGCCGAGCGCCCCGCCGATCGCCGTGCCGCGCAAGACCGGGGCGATGCAGCGCTTGATGTCTTCCATGTTCGGCAACAGGCGGCCGATCGCGCCGCGCGTCACGTCGCGCGCCTCGGGATTTTCGAGATTGCGCAGAATCTCCGCGAAGCCGAACACGCCCATCGCCAGCACGGCGAAGTCGAGCCCGTCGCTGAGCGTCGAGAAGCCCAGCGTCATGCGTTCTTCGCCGGTTTCGAGATCGGTGCCGATGGTGGCGAGCAGCAGGCCCGCCATGAGGCCGTTTACCAGAAGCGTCAACACCACGTTTTGCATAAACCCCCGACTGGTTAGATAGCGCCCTGCTCGCGCAGATACTCACGGAATGCGCGCAGGTTTTCGTTGATTGCCACGGCGATTTTATCGCCCACCCGTCCCACTTGCGCGGTCGTGAGCGGCACGCCGCCACATTTGATACGCACCGGATCGCTTGGTGCGATATCGAGCAGGATGGTGGAGCCGATTTTGAGGTCCACCACTTCACCGAGGGATATTTTCCGCTCGTCCAGAACGGCCTCGAGCTCAACGCTGGTTTGCTCCACCTCGCGGCCCAGATGGCGCTCCCACACGGAGTCCTGCCCATATTTTTCGCCCATGAAGGTTTGCAGCAGCAGGTCGCGGATGGGCTCAAGCGTGGCGTGGGGCAGCAGAATTTCAATGATGCCGCTGCGTTCCTCCATATCCACACGCAGGCGGATGAGCAGCACCGCGCTGTTGGGGCGGGAAATCTGCGCGAAGCGCGGGTTGCTTTCCACCCGGTCGAATGCGAAGGTCACGGGGCTTAGCGGGTCAAACGAGGAGCTCATATCGCTCAGCACCAGATCGGCCATTTTTTTTACGATGTCCTGCTCGATCGTGGTGTAGGGGCGGCCCTCTACCCGCGCCGTTTTGGGGCTGCGGCGGCCACCCAGCAGAATATCCACGGTGGCGTATATCTGACCGGAATCGATGGTGATGATCCCGAAATTTTCCCATTCCACGGCGCGGAAAATCACCAGCATTGCAGGCAGCGGTATGGAGTTCAGGTAGTCGTCGAAGCGCATCGAGACCATGGAGTCGATGGATACGTCCACGTTGTCGGATGTGAAGTTGCGGAATGAGGAAGAGAGCATTCGCACCAGACGGTCGAACACCACCTCCAGCATTGGCAGTTTTTCGTAGGCCATCATCGAGCGGTCGAGGATGGCGTAAATGCCGGTGCTGCGGTCGTTCGCCGGGCCGGAGCTATCGAACCCGAGCAGCAGGTCGATCTCGTCCTGATTCAGGACGCGGGCCGGCTCTTCTTCCGCAACGGTTTCCGCGCCGCCGGGCTGCTGCCCGGCCATGGCGCCGGCCATTGCGCTTTCCCAGTCATCTGCTGCCTGATCTTCGTTTTCCGCCATTTCTATTTTCGCCCCGGAGCTTCGCACATTAGGATGCACGACTACTCGCTTGATTATACCACACTATTTATGCTGACGCACAGGCTGAATAGCAAGAGGCTTGCCAACTGTGCCTATTCCGCCGCGCAGGTGATGCTAAAAATCCGCAACGCACCTGTTACTGGACGATAATTTCCCCAAACAGGATATCTTTCACGATCCCCTCTTCGATGGTGCTGTTGAGGCGGGCGAGCAGCTCGTTCCGCAGGCGGTAAATGCCCGCGGACCCCTGAATATCGCCAGCGCGCAGCTCGCGCAGATAGGTGTTGAAGGTATCGACAATGCGCGGTTTGTTCGCATCCATCACGGCAACGGCCTCCGCGTCGCGCAGCTGGAGGGTCACCGACATTTTCAGGAAGCTGACTTTGCCTGTGTTCGAGTTCAGGTTCACCAGGAATTGCGGCAGCTCGTAATAGACAGGGG
>JAIUNH010000377.1 GCA_020161965.1 Pseudomonadota bacterium | reverse complement strand
CGCCAGCGGGACCGCGTAAAGGAACGGGATCGTCGCCGGGATGCGCGCGGCGAGATTGGGCAGCGCGATCGAGACCGCCTGCACGGCAATGCCCGCAGCGGCGGCGGCGAGAACGCGCTTGCCCATGCCGCGCCGGTTGAAATCGCCCGGCAGCAAACAGGCGAGGCCGACGATCACCAGCGCGAAGACGTAAAGCGGCGTCGATAGGCGCGTATGCGCCTCCGCGATCAGCTTGTTGGCGAAAAAGCGGTCGTTGCTGTTGTCGTAATCGGGCCAGAGAAGCTCGTGGAGATATCTCTCCCCGGGTTCGCGCCAGCGATATTCGGCCTGCGCGCCCGATTGCCCGATCTCGACCGAATAGCGTTCGAAATAGAGCAGCGACAATTTGCCGGCCTCGCGATCGACCTGTTGGCGATTGCCGTTGAGCAGAATGACGCGCGGACCTTCCTCGGTCGCGGCGAGCGTGCCGCGCTCGGCCAGCAACGTGACCGGATTGGTCGGGTCGCGCGAATCATGGACGATCAGTCCGTGCAGATCTCCGTTCGCCTCGCGCTCGCGGACATAGACGGTGAGATTGCCGCCGATGCGCGTGAAAGCACCTTCCTGCAGCAGCAGTCCCGAATAGTCGGAGCGGATATCGGCTTGGAGATTTTTGAACTGGCTGAAGCTCGCCGGGATCAGCCACAGATAAAACACATAGGCGATCAGCGTGGCGCCGGCGGCCAACAACAAAGCGGGGCGGGCGAGTTGGCCCGGCCCGTAACCGACCGCGCGCATGACCACGAGTTCGCTGTCGCCGGTCAGGCGGTTATAGACGAACATCGTCGAGACGAAGAGCGCGATGGGTGTGACCAGCGCCAGGAAGCTCGGCATCAACAGCGTGGTCAAAAAGAAATAGCCGCCGATCGTCAGGCCGCGATTGACGATCAGATCGATGAAGCGCAGCGACTGGGTCAACCAGATCGCAAGGGTCAGCGTGACCAGCACGAACAACGCCGTGGTCAGCACCTGGCGCAGGATATAGGCGGTGATGCGGGACATGGGATTCGCGCGATTATAAGCCTTCGGGCCCGCCGCGCCGCTGGAACTTTCATCGAACACGACGCGGGCCGCGCTTTTATTTCCATCCCGGTCGGCTATTGTGACGCCCGAACCCGGTTTTCGCCGGGACCGGAAAAATCGTACCGCCTCAAGGACTCCTTCGCCCATGAAGATCGCATTCTCGAAGCCCGAGACGCCGACCACCGGCAGCTACGTCGTGACCGTCCTTGAGGATCGCAAGCTGGCGCCCGCCGCCGCCGCCCTCGACAAGAAGACCGGCGGCGTCATCACCCGTGCGATGGGGGCGACGCGCTTCAAGGGCAAGAAGGACGAGCTGCTCGATATCTTGGCACCCAAGGGCGTGCCCTTCGCGCGCATTGTGCTCGCCGGTCTCGGCAAGCTCGACAAGCTCGACGCCAACGGCGCCGAAGCGCTGGGCGGCAAGCTCGTCGAACATCTGAACCGTGCTGGCGAAACCCAAGCGACCGTCTCGGCCGAACAGATCCCGGGCTCGCCGCTGGGCGCTTCGGAATTCGCCGCACACGCCGCGATGGGCGCCAAGCTGCGCGCCTATCGCTTCGACAAATACAAGACGCGCGAAAAGGAAGACGCGAAACCGACGCTGAAGGCGATCAACTTTCTGGTCACCGACGTCGCCGCCGCGCGTAAAGTGCATGGTCCGCTCGACCATGTCGCCGACGCGATCCATTTCACGCGCGATCTGGTGTCGGAGCCGCCGAACGTCCTTTATCCCGAAAGCCTCGCGGAGCGCTGCAAGCGCCTCGCCTCGTTCGGCGTGAAGGTCGAAATCTTCGACGAGAAGCAGCTCGAAAAACTCGGCGCGGGCGCGTTGCTCGGCGTCGGGCAAGGTTCGGCACGGCCGTCGCGCATGGTCATCATGCGCTATGAGGGCGCGCCCAAGGCCAAGGACAAGCGCCCGGTCGCCTTCGTCGGCAAGGGCGTCACGTTCGACACCGGCGGGATCTCGATCAAGCCGTCGGCCGGCATGGAAGACATGAAATGGGACATGGCGGGTTCGGCCGCCGTGATCGGCACGATCGAAGCGCTGGCCGCCCGCCACGCCAAGGTCAACGCGATCGGCGCCGTCGGCTTGGTCGAGAACATGCCCGGCGGCAACGCGCAGCGCCCGTCGGACATCGTGAAGTCGATGTCGGGCAAGACGATCGAAGTGCTGAATACCGACGCGGAAGGCCGCCTCGTGCTGGCCGACGTGCTTTGGTATGTGCAGGACCGCTTCAAGCCCAAGGCGATGGTCGATCTCGCCACGCTGACCGGTGCGGTCATCATCGCACTGGGTCACGAATATGCCGGCATCATGGCGAATGACGACGCGCTGGCCGACAAGCTTATCGCCGCCGGCAAGAAGACGGGCGAGCCCTTGTGGCGCCTGCCGTTGGGCGAAGCCTATGACCGCGACATCGACAGCCCGGCCGCCGACGTGAAGAACATCGCGGCGGGGCGGGGTGCCGGTTCCACCATCGGCGGCCAGTTCCTGGCGCGCTTCGTGGGCGAAACCGCGTGGGCGCATCTCGACATCGCGGGCACGGCCTGGTCGAGCAAGGACAAGCCGACTTGCCCGAAGGGGGCGACGGCATTCGGCGTGCGTCTGCTCGACCGCTTCGTTACGGACAATTACGAGGAGAAGTGAGTAGCGGCGGATGACGGAAATCCGCTTCTACCATCTGACCTCGACGACGATCGATCGCGCGTTGCCCGCCATCCTGCAAAAGGCCGTGGCGAATGGACAACGCGCGGTCGTCGTCGCGGGCAGCCCCGAGCGCGCCAAGGCGCTTGATGGGCAGCTTTGGACCTATGACGAGCGCTCGTTCTTGCCGCACGGGCTCGCCCCCGCGTCGGGCGAGGACGAGTTCGCCGCCGATCAGCCGATTTGGCTCACGACCAAGGTCGAGAACCCGAACGGGGCAGGGCTGCTGGTGCTGATCGACGGCCAGACGGTCGATACGCCCGAGGATTGGAAACTCGTCTGCGAGATTTTCGACGGCAACGACGACGCGGCCGTCGAAGCCGCACGCGCGCGCTGGAAAATGCTCAAGGCGCAGAACCACGAACTCGCCTATTGGCGCCAGACCCCAAGCGGCGGTTGGGAAAAAGCGGCGTAGATTTTACGCCACAAGCCGATCTTGTGTCGTTGTTTCGGCGATGCAACCTATTTTCACATAAAAAACGCGCATATCCCTTTTCCCGCGTGGGTGAATCCGGCTAACAATTACGAATGCACAAGCCGCTTGCGATTGCCGTTCTGGCGCTTTTGGGATTGTCCGCTGCCCAAGTGCGGGCCGAGCCGCCGAAATGGGGCGCGCATATCGACCTGGAAGGCAAGATCGGCAGCAAGCGCGATCTGGGCGAAGCGGACATGTTCGTGCCGCTGGCGCAGAACGCGCGGACGCTGCTGTTCGGCAATCTGCGTGCGCGTGTCGACGACAATGCCAGCCAGGAAGGCAATTTCGGCGTCGGCCTTCGCCATATGCTCGACGCGGGCTGGAATCTCGGCGCCTACGGTTATTTCGACCGGCGCCGGACCGAAATGCACAATTATTTCTCGCAAGCCACGATCGGCTTGGAGGCGCTGTCGCTGGATTGGGATTTCCGCGCCAATTCCTATTTGCCGACGGGGCGGCGCGTTTACGAAGCCAATCAGTTCAACACGGCGGAGGTGTCGGGCACGACAGTGATCTTCCGCGGCGGCGAGGAACGCGCGATGGGCGGCTTCGACGCGGAGATCGGCTGGCGTGCGCCGATCTTCGGCCCCGCAGACGGCCGGCAGTTCCGGCTTTACGCCGGCGGATATCGTTTTGCCGAGGATAATCTCCCGACCGTCGCCGGTCCGCGTTTGCGTGCCGAATTCGTCCTTGCCGACGTGCCGGGGCTTTGGCAGGGCGGGCGCTTGTCGCTGGGTGCGGAATGGCAGCGCGATACGCCGCGCGGGTCGCAAGGTTTCCTATCGGCGCGGCTGCGCATCCCCCTGCAATGGGGCAGCGCGCCGGCGCGCGCGGCAACGCCGATGGAACGACGCATGACCGATCCCATCGTGCGGGACGTGGATATCGTCGCTCAGGCCGGCACGTTCGGCGCGACCGAAGTCGTGACTGCGAAGGCGGGCGGCGGCGCGTTTACCGTGCTCAACAGCGCCACGACGACGGGCGCCAATCTTGCGACGGAAGTCGACAACGCGGGCGACAACAGCACGCCGCCGCGCCCGTTCTACGTCTCGGGCACGACCGACTCGCAGAACATGACCGCGAGCCCCGAGCTCGGTGAGTTTCAGTTCACCACGTGCCGCAACGGCGTGATCACGCGCTGCATGTAGAAGCGCGAGCGGCCTTCCTCGCTCTCTGTCGAGGAAGGCCGCCGTCTCTCTCTCTGCTTC
>JAIUNH010000376.1 GCA_020161965.1 Pseudomonadota bacterium | reverse complement strand
CCTGCACCGTGATCGCTTCGGGCACGACGACTTCGCGGACCTGCTTGGCCTGCGGGCCTTGTGCTGCCAAGCGCGCCTTTTCCTTTTCGCGCGCGCGCTTCATCGCGGCGAGCGAACGCACGCGGATCGTTTCTTCCGAATCGAGCGCCTGGTGAACCGACATCTTGCCTTGCTGGCGACGGTTCTTGTCCTCACGGCCTTCGGGTGCGCGCGGGGCCGGGCGGCCGGGCACGGCGCCACGGCCGGGCATCGGACGGCCGGGCATGCCGCCGGGGCGGCGCGGACGATCGTCGTCTTCCGCCGTGGCGGCCGCACCCGGCGCGGCGGCGCGCGGCGCCATCATGACGGTGCCGGGCACGAGCACGGGGCCCGTCGGGGCGGGTGCGGGCGCCGGGGCGGCGGCGGCCGGTGCGGCGGGCGTCGGTGCGGCGGCGGCGGGACGCGCGGCTTCGCGGCGACGGCCTTCTTCCTCGTTCAGGCGACGCGTTTCGTCCTCGGCCTTTTTCTTCTGCTCGGCGTCGGTCTTCTTCGCGGCTTCGGCATCGACCTTGCGCTGCGCTTCTTCCTCGACCTTGCGCTTGGCGTCTTCGTCGGCCTTGCGGGCCATCTCTTCTTCGAGGCGCTTGGCTTCGGCTTCGTCGCGACGCTTGGCTTCGACGTCGGCGCGGATCGCGGTTTGGATCGCGCGCTGGCGGGCGCTCTTTTCCTCTTCCGTCAGCTCGCGCAGAACCTGCGGCTTGCCGGGCTTGGCGGGTGCTGCCGGTGCGGCGGCCGGCGAAGCGGCGGCGGCCGGCTTCGCGGCGACGGGCGTCGTCGCGGCGGGGCCAGCGACGGGAGCGGCACCGGGGCGGCCGGGCAAACGGGTCTTGCGCACTTCGACCTGCACGGTCTTGGTGCGGCCATGCGAGAAGCTTTGCCGGACTTGGCCGTCGGCCCCGGCGGCAGCGGGCGCGCGCAATTCCAGGCGACCCCCGGACTTGCTCGCGAGACCCAGCTTCTTCTTGCCGTCCTGTTCGTTCGTATCCGTCATCACTCGCCCTTGTCTTCAGACGCCGTGCGGAAAGCCGCAAGGCGCATCAAATCGTTGCGCAGACGTTGCGCCATCGCACCGTCGCGCACCGCCACATGGACCGCGTTTTCGCGGCCCAGGGCGGCACCCATTTCTTCCGCCGACAGCACGGAGACCGTCGGGATATCGCGCCCGCCCAAACGCGCGCGTTCCGCGCGGCTGGCGTCCAGCGCTTCGACCACCAAGCCGACGCCGCCGCGTTCGATCGCGGCCTTGGCCTTGGTGAAGCCCGCGACGATCACGCCCGCGCGCTTGGCCAGCGACAGGCTTTCGACCGCGCGGCGCAGCAGCAGCTTTTCGACCATCGCCGGCAATTCGGCCGCGGTCTTCAAGTTCTTCTTCGCGGCCTTGGCGAAGGCGTTGCGCGAAACCGCCTGTTCGAGTGCCGCGCGCGACACCGTCAGCCACAAGCCCCTTCCCGGCAGCTTGCCTTCGATATCGGGCACCACCGTGCCGTCCGGCGCCTCGACGAAACGTAGGAACGATTCCCTGGGTCCCGTCTTGCCCGTGACGACGCAACGGCGCACGGGACCGTCGGAAGTCGCATCGACGACTTCCGAGGTTTCCACATGCGCGATGTCGGTGGCGCTCAGCATTGCCGCTTACTTCTTCTCCTCGTCGGCGAACCAATGTTCGCGCGCCTTCATGATCAACGCGTTCGCGGTTTCCTCGTCGAGCTCGTCCTTGCCGAGGATCTCGATCAATTCGTCGCCCGCCAGATCGGCGAAATCGTCGAGCGTCTTGACGCCCTTTTCGCCGAGCTGGACCAGGGCGGCCGGGCCGAAACCCGTGAACTCCGCGACCTCGTCCGTGACGCCAAGCGTCTTGCGCTCGCCTTCCAGACGGGTGTTCTCCTTCTCGACGAACGCTTCCGCGCGGGCTTTGAGCTCGCCCGCAACGCCTTCGTCGAAGCCTTCGATATTGGCCAGTTCGTCGACGTCCACGGCGGCCACTTCCTCGACCTTCGTGAAGCCTTCGGTGACCAGCAAGCCCGCGATCACGTCGTCGACGTCGAGCGCGTCGACGAAGAGCTGCGAACGCTCCTTGAACTCGGCCTGACGGCGTTCCGATTCCTCGGCCTCGGTCAGAATGTCGATCGCCCAGCCCGTCAGCATCGAGGCGAGGCGCACGTTCTGGCCGCGACGGCCGATGGCGAGCGAGAGCTGCTCGTCCGGCACCACGACTTCGATGCGGCGCGCTTCTTCGTCGAGCACGACCTTGGTGACTTCCGCCGGAGCAAGCGCGTTGACCACGAAGGTCGCCGGATCGTTCGACCAGGGAATGATGTCGATCTTTTCGCCCTGCTGTTCGGCGACGACGGCCTGAACGCGGCTGCCGCGCATGCCGACGCAAGCGCCGACCGGATCGATCGAGGAATCGTGGCTGACGACGGCGATCTTGCCGCGGCTGCCGGGGTCGCGCGCGACCGCCTTGATTTCGATGATGCCGTCGTAGATTTCCGGCACTTCCTGCGAGAACAGCTTCGCCGTGAATTGCGGATGCGTACGCGACAGGAAGATCTGGGGTCCACGCGGTTCCTGGCGCACGTCGTAGATATAGGCGCGCACGCGTTCCTGCGGCTTGAACACTTCGCGCGGGATCGTTTCGTCGCGGCGCAGAATGGCTTCGGCGCGGCCCAGATCGACCGTGACGTTGCCGAATTCGACGCGCTTGACCAGACCGTTGACGATCTCGCCGATGCGGTCCTTGTACTCGTCGAACTGGCGCAGACGCTCGGCCTCGCGCACGCGCTGGACGATCACCTGTTTGGCGGTCTGGGCGGCGATGCGGCCGAAATCGATCGGCGGCAGCGGATCGGTCAGATAGTCGCCGACCTTGGCGTCGGGGTTCTTGCGCTGGGCGACTTCGAGCGCGATTTCGGTCGCGTCGTTGGTCACCGGATCGGCGACGAGGCGATAGCGCAGCAACTGCATTTCGCCGTTGTCGCGGTCGATATGCGCGCGGATATCGTGCTCGATACCGTATTTGGCGCGGCCGGCCTTTTGGATGGCCTGCTCCATCGCCTCGAGAACCTGCTCGCGGTCGATGCCCTTTTCGCGGGCCACCGTGTCGGCGACCTGGAGCATTTCGATGCGGTTATAGGCGGTCGTACGTTCCATCATGCGTCTCTTCGAAGGTTAGACGGCGGAAGCAGCGGCGGCGGCTTCTTCGGCGCGCGTCGCGGCGATGAGTTCGTCGGTAAGCAGCAGCTTGGCGCGCGCGATTTCGGCGAGCGGCAAGGTTGCGGGCCCTTCCTGCGTTTCGATGCGCACGGCGTCGCCCTCGCGGCCGCCGAGGCGGCCGGAGAAACGCTTGCGCCCCTCGACGGGGAATTTGGTCTCGATGCGCGCTTCGTGGCCCTTGAAGCGGTCGAAATCGGCGCCGCGCGTCAGCGGGCGGTCGATGCCGGGGGAGCTGACTTCCAGCACGTATTGCGCCTTGATCGGATCCTCGACGTCGAGCTTCGCGGACACGGCGCGGGAAAGATTCTCGCAATCGCCTAGGGTCATCGCCTTGCGATCCTTGCGCTCGGCCATGATCTGCAAGGTCGGCCGGTCGCGGCCCGCGACGATCACGCGCACGAGTTCGTAGCCCATCGCATCGACGGTGGGTTCGATCAAGTCGGCGAGCGCGTTGTCACGGTCCATGCGTGGGCGACCGGCTTCCTGGGTTCGAGTTTCGGAACGCCCGTGTCCGCCCGGGCCGGCAATAAAAAAGTGGGCCGTTGGGCCCACTTGTTATTGTCGCCCGAGGCTAACCTCGGACGTTATGTCGCGGCGGAATATACGGATTTCCGCGCCCGAATCAAGTGGCGGATTCCACCAATGATATAAGCGCACTAGCCACCGGTTCCGGCGGCCTTTGTCCTGTCAAGCAGGCGATCCTTGCGCTAACGTCCGCAGGATGAAGCGGATTCGCCTTCTCCCCACCACTGCCGCCCTTGGTCTTGCCCTTGGTCTTGCCCTTGGCCTGCTCGGCGCTTGCGCGACCCCGCCCGAACAACGCGCGGCCGCACCCGACGCCCCGATCGAACCGGGGCCAGCCACGGTTTCCGGCAATTATCTGGCCGCCTTGCACGCCCAGCGCATCCGCGACGCGAACGCGGCGGCGGAATTCTCCGCCCGCGTGCTCGACGCCAATCCGATGAATGCGGAATTGCTGGTCCGCACCCATGCCGCGTTGGTCGAAGCCGGCCGCATCGACGAAGCCCTGCCCTTGGCCGCGCGTTTGGTCGCGATGTCGCCGGGCCAGGTCGCCGCCCAGATGACGCTGGTCGCCGACGAAATCGCGCGCGGCCAATTCGCCGCCGCCGAACGGCGCATGGCGGCAATGCCGCTGCAAGGCTATTCGCGCGTCGTCAACCCGTTGCTGATCGCGTGGATCAATGTCGGCCTCGA
>JAIUNH010000375.1 GCA_020161965.1 Pseudomonadota bacterium | reverse complement strand
GGCGCGCATATCCGCGAACAGCGTAATTCCGCCCGAGCGCAGCGCCGGTAGCGTGCTAGTGTCATCGAAGATTGGCGGGTGCCGCGCGCGGCTGGGCTCGCCGTCGGGGTTGAGCAGCCCTTCGGGATCGGCTTGGCGCTTGAAGTCGAGCTGGCCCGAATCGACCTTTTTCATCCCGCCTTCCTCGATCGTGAAGGCGTGCGGATCGAAAACCGGGCAATCGGCCGCTTCCAGCGCGTCCATGATCGCTTGCAGGCGTTCGGGCGTGGTGAAGCGCACCAGCTGGAGCCCGAAACAGGCGAGTTGTCCGTCGACTTTGACGAATTCCAGATGCATCGGGGTCTCGTCGCCGAATTCGCGGAAGCTGCGCTCGATCTTGGTGAGGTAATCGGGGCCGCCATACAGAACCTGAAGATAGGTGAAGCTTTTGTCCTTCTTCAGCGCATGCAGCGTGGTGTGGTTCCACGAATATTCGTAGATCGGCTTGCGCGTGCCATCGACGGGCGTTTCGCCCAGCACTTGCACGCTGCCGCCTTCGGCATCGGCCAAATCGCGCAGCGCGTCGAGGCCGTTCTCCGCCACCATCGCCAGTACCGCGTGATGGCCGTCGGGCAGCAAAGCGCCCAACGACCCGAAACATTGCTGCGGAATGGGCGATGCGATGACGGCGCACAAGCGCTTGTCGATGCCTGGCTGGTCGCCGAAGGCTTTGCCGAAGCGCACGGCGGCCATGAAATCGGGAAAGCCGATCAGCACGTCCTGCCACGCCACGGCGGGCGCCAAGGGAATCTCAAGTTCGGTAATCACGCCGTTGGTGCCGTAAGCGTGATTGACGCTTTGGATATCCTTGCCGCGCAATTCGATCACGCGCGGGCTCGCTTCCATCGTCACGACGCGCAAGGCCAGGATATTGCCGGGATCGGCGAGATTGCCCCAGGCGACCGCGCCGATGCCGGTCGATCCGCCGCCGATATAGCCGCCGAGCGTCGACGTGCGCACGGTCGACGGAAACAAGCGCAGCTCATGCCCGATCTCGCGTTTGCAGGCGCGATCGAGATCGAGCAGGCGCACCCCGGCTTCGGCACGCACCCGGCCCGGAGACATCGATACGATCTTGGTCATCGCGGTCATGTCGAGCACCACGCCGCCTTTCAGCGGCATCGCCTGACCGTAATTGCCCGTCCCCGCCCCGCGCACGGTGACCGGCACGCGCCGGCGATGACATTCAGCCAAAATACGGATCACTTCCGATTCGTCGCGCGGGGTTACGAGCAGATCGGCGCGGGCGTGATCCAGCTTCTCGCGCAGAATCGGGCTGTACCAAAAATAGTCACGACTCTTCTGCCGAAGCAGGGCGGGATCGTCGCCGATCGCGATTCCGTCGAGCGCTTGCACCAATCCATCCATCGAATCCGCCCCTTGTCGTGAGGGTGTCAGGTTACGGATCGCTACCTTCCGGGCCTATCCGCCCGAATGCCGATCCGGCCTAAACGTTTGGCGGAGGCCGCGAAACGCCGCGCGGCGCCAAAAGCGGTATTCACGGCGCAGGCGCATGTTGCCGTTTCGGCAACGCCCCGTCGTTTTTTATGATCTTTAGTGAACACCAAATTGGCGCAATAGTTGCTGCATTCCGACCGCTCAAAAGCGCGGCGGAACGGCCCGCAGGGACCCAATGATCAAATCCATGAACGGAGGCACCGAAAATGTCGAATAGCGGCGGAATGCGGATGACGCGGCGCAGCGCGCTGGCGATGGGCGGTGCGGCTTTGGCGGCGGGCAGCGGTCTCGTCTCGGTCGAAGCCGGCGCCCAATCGAAGGCGGTCGTCAATCTCCAGCTCGGCTGGCTGTTGTCGGGCAACCAGCTCGGCGAAGTCGCGGCCAAGCATATGGGCTTCTACGACGCGGAAGGCATCGATATGCGCTTCCAAGCGGGCGGCCCGAATATCGACGGCGTGGCCGTCGTCGCCTCCGGCCGCTTCGAAGTCGGCCAGGTGTCGTCCAGCCCCTCGCTGATGCTGGCCTCGTCGCAGGATCTGCCGATCAAGTGCTTCGCGGTCGGCGCGCAACAGCACCCCTATTGCTTCTTCTCGCTTAAGAAGAAGGCGGTCGAAAAGCCCGCCGACATGGTCGGCAAGAAGGTCGGCATTCAGGCGACCGGCGTCATTCTTCTGCGCGCCCTGCTCGCCAAGAACAACATTCCCGAAAGTGCGGTGCAGATCGTCACCATCGGTGCCGACATGGCGCCGCTGCTGACCGGCCAAGTCGATGTCGTCACCGGGTGGCTGACCAACACCACAGCGATGAAGGTGCTGGGCGACCAGCGCGTCGATCTGCGTTTGTGGGATACGGGCGTGCGCCTTTACGCCCTGCCCTATTACGCGACGACCAAAACGTTGCAGACCAACGCCGATGCGCTCGCCCGTTTCGTGCGCGCCACCGGCAAGGGCTGGGAATATGCCCACGCCAACCGCGAAAAGGCCGTCGACTTCCTGATCAAGGAATTCCCGAACCTCAACCGCGCGGACGAAATCGAAGCGGCCGAAGTGATGCTGAAATACGCGTTCAGCGACAACACCAAGGTCAACGGCTGGGGTGCGATGGACCCGCAGGTGTGGAAGGATCAGATCGATCTCTACGCCCAGCTCGGTCAGTTCTCCAAGCGCGTGCCGTCGCTCGACGAGGTGATGACCCTCGACGTGCTGAACGCCACCGGTAACGCGCGTCCGCGTCTGGGCTGACGTGAACGCCCAGACGATCGCGCCCGCCGTCGCTTGCCGTGCGCTCTCGGTCCGCTTTGTGACCGAGCGGCGCACGGTAACCGCGCTCGAAAACGTCTCGTTCGACATCCCGAAAGGCGCCTTCCTGTCGCTGCTCGGGCCGTCGGGCTGCGGCAAGTCCACGCTGCTGCGGGTCGTCGCCGATCTCGTCAACGCATCGGAAGGTGCGTGCGACGTGCTCGGCGGCACGCCCGAACAGGCGCGGCGCGAACGCAAGCTCGGCTTCGTATTCCAGGACGCGGCGTTGCTGCCCTGGCGCACGGCGATCCAGAACGTCGAATTGCCGCTGGAAGTGGGTGGCGGCATCAAGCGCGGTTCCTCGCCCACCCCGCGCGAGTTGCTGCGCCTCGTCGGCCTCGAAGGTTGGGAGAATTCCTTCCCGCACGAGCTTTCCGGCGGCATGCGTCAGCGCGTGTCGATCGCGCGCGCGTTGCTGGGTTCGCCCCAGATCCTGCTGATGGACGAACCGTTCGGCGCGCTCGACGAAATCACACGCGACCGTTTGAACGAAGAACTCCTGCGCATCTGGCAGGAAACAAAAACCACGATCCTGTTCGTGACCCATTCGATCTACGAAGCCGCGTTCCTGGGCCAAAAGGTTCTGGTTCTCGCCGCCAATCCCGGCCGCGTGCGCGAGATGGTCGATATCGACCTGCCCGCCACGCGCGATCTCGCGATCCGCGACAGCGCCGAATTCGTGCGCATCGCCGCCCATCTTCGCGCGCTGTTGGGGAGCTGCTGATATGGCCGACGGTACAGCCCCCAACGCCGGCGTCGCCGCCGCCGAAGCGGCTTTCCGTGCCGCGCAACAACGCAAACTCTGGCGCCGCCGCTTGCTGCCGCTCGCCGGCGTGGCCGCGTTTCTGCTGAGCTGGGCCTTCCTTGTGGAAGTGCTGCAAGTGCCGCCTTTCGTGGCACCGTCGCCCACGGCGGTGATCGCCACGCTGATCGCCAAGTTCGACATGCTGATGCGCAACCTTGCGGTCACCGCGATGGAAGCGCTGGCGGGCTTCGCACTCGGCAATCTCGCGGCCATCGCCATCGCCACGGTGTTCGTCCACAAGAAATCGGCGGAAGAAGCCTTCTTCCCCGTCGTCGTGTTGATCAACACCGTACCCGTCGTCGCCAAGGCGCCGATCCTGGTGCTGCTGCTGGGCAACGGCATGGAACCCAAGATCGCGATCGCCGCGTTGATCTGCTTCTTCCCCACGCTGGTCAACATGGTGCGCGGCCTCGAATCCGTGAACCCGCAGGCGATGGAATTGATGCGCGTGCTGTCGGCCAGTCCGCGCGAGATCTTCTTCAAGCTGCGCGTCCAAAATTCGCTGCCCTATCTCTTCTCCGCCCTCAAAATCGCCGCATCGACCGCCGTGATCGGCGCCATCGTCGGCGAATGGATCGGGTCGACCGTGGGCATCGGGGCGTTGATCATCCAAGCGACCTATAATTTCGACACGGCGCTGCTATACGCCACCGTCGTCGTCGGGTCGTGCTTCTCGGTCCTGTTCTTCTTCGCGATTTCGCTGCTCGAAAGAATGGTCGTGCGCTGGCAAGCGCCGGTCGTCGCCTAAGGGAGGTTGCCCATGTCTACCGATCGCATCGCCGAACCCGGCGGCAGCGTGCCCGTTGCGGCGCGCGCCGATGTCGTGGTCGTCGGCGGCGGCCCGGCCGGTTTCTCGGCCGCGGTTTCCGCCGCG
>JAIUNH010000374.1 GCA_020161965.1 Pseudomonadota bacterium | reverse complement strand
TCGTCGGGCGGATCAACGTGCAGCCCGATCGCGGCGGCCCGCCGACGGGCGTGCGTCCGGAATGGATGCGGCTTCTGCCGAAGGGCGCTGCCGTCAACGGTTACGACACGATCGAAGGACGATTGGCCGATCGGATCTTCGTCGGGACGCATGTGAGTTTGCTGGTCGATGTCGGGCAGGGGATCACCTTGTCGGTCGACGCCCATCCCGGCGATGCGCTGCCCGATCCCGGCGAGACGGTGCGCGTCTCGTGGGAGCCCAAAAACGCGATCGTGCTGAATTGAGGACGGGAAACGAACGATGACGGATATCCGCGAGGCTTGCGCCAAGACGACGCCGCGAATCAGCGAAGCGGAAATCCGCGCACTGGTCCGACCCGATCGCATCCATCGGCGGCTTTATACCGATCCCGATCTGTTCGATCTGGAGATGGAACGCGTGTTCGGCCAAGCATGGATTTTGGTCGGCCACGATTCCCAAGTGCCCAAGCCACACGATTTCGTGACCACGCGCATCGGCAAGGAGCCGGTCATTATGTCGCGCGACGCGAACGGCGCGGTTCATGTCGTCGCCAATCGCTGCGCGCATCGCGGACTTCAGGTCTGCGCGACCGAAAGCGGCTCGACGCGGCATTTCAAATGCCCGTATCACGGCTGGTCGTATCGTTCGGACGGGTCGCTCGCCTCGATGCCCAATGCCGTCAGCTATGGCGGCCGCGACGCGATCGCCGATCCCGCCAACGGCTTGCGCCCCGTCGCGCGCATGGCGATCTATCGCGGCTTCGTGTTCGCCAGCCTGTCACCGACCGGCCCGTCGCTCGACGAATATCTCAACGGCATCAAGACCAGCATCGACGATCTGGTCGATCGCGCCCCGGATGGCGAGATCGCGTTCGTCGGCGGCTGCAGCCGCTATATCGTGCGCGCGAATTGGAAAACGCAGATCGACAACGGCGTCGATCTCCATCACGCGACATACACCCATGTCTCGACGCTCGACGCGGACGGAAGGCAATTTTCGCGGCATGGCGGCGGCCCGCGTATCCTGATCGACGGCAAGCGCTCGATCGATTGGGAACCGTTCGGTGTGGTCGGGTTCCCTTACGGCCATGGCTATCAAGGCCGGCCGCCGGTCGAAACCTTGCCGAGCGGGCCGATCTACGAGGATTACGTCAGCCGCCTCGTGGCAAAGCACGGGGAGGAACGTACCAAGGCGATCCTGAAATACGATCGCTTCAACAGCGTCGTCTATCCGAGCTTCACCTTCCAGGCCTTCGGCCAGCATGTGCGCATCGTGCGGCCGACCGCGGTCGATAAGACCGAGATCCGCGTCTACCCCGTCGCGCTTAAAGGCGCGCCCGAAGCCTATAACCGCGCGGCGATCCGCTCGCTCGCCGCGACGCATTCGGCCGCGTCGATGATCCAGACCGACGATATCGAAGTGTTCGAGCGCGCGCAGCGCGGCCTTGCCAGCACCAGCAACGATTGGGTGCTGTTCGCCGGCCATCCCGGCAAGGGCGAGGAATGGCACGAAGGCGGCTGGCGGGGCTCGGGCACGTCGGAATTCGTGTCGCGCATCCAATACGCCGAGAACTGGGTTTCCTATATGTGCGGAGGGCAAGGCAATGCTGTCGCTTGAATCGGCGCGCCGCCACGATATCCGCGCGGTCGAGCAATTCCTGTTCGCCGAGGCACGATTGCTCGACGAACGCCACTTCGAGGAATGGGCGGAGCTGTTCACCGAGGACGGCGTCTATTGGGCGCCGACGCGCCACGATCAGAAAAGTCCCGAGGAAGCGGTCTCGTTGTTCTACGACGACCGGGTCACGATGGCCGCGCGCGTCAAACGCCTGCGCCATCCCGACGTGCATATCCAGATCCCGATTTCGCGCACGACCCATCTCGTGACGAATATCGAGATCGATCCCGTACCGCCGGACGATGCCGATATCCGCGTCTTCGCCGCGTTCATGGTCGCGGAGTATCGCGAGAACGCGGACCCGCGCTGGTATGCGGGGCGCTACGAATACCGCCTCAAAAGCTTCGGCGCCGGTTTCCGGATCGCCCTCAAGAAAGCCACGTTGGTGAACTGCGACGGCGCGTTCACTTCGATGGCCGTCTATATCTGAACGCCGTTACGGGAGGTTCCCTCATGTCGCCACTCGCCTTGACCGCCGAACAGATCGCCGATTTCCACCGCGACGGGTTCGTCGTCGCGCGCGGAATGTTTTCGTCCGAAGAAGCGGCGTTGATCCGCAAGACCGCGGAGGTCGACGATTCGCTGCACCAGGCCGCGTATTTCCGCAGCGATTCGACCGGTTCGAAAACGCGTATGACCGTGTGGAACGAGCCCGGCGACGATATTTTCGGCTTGTTCTCGCGTAGTGCCCGCATCGTCGACAGCATGGAAACGCTGATCGGTGAGGAGGTCTATCACTACAATTCCAAGCTCAACGCCAAGGAACCGTTCGAAGGCGGCGCTTGGGAATGGCACCAGGATTACGGCTATTGGTACGCCAGCGGCTGCCTGTTTCCGCGCATGGCGACGTGCATCCTGGCGCTGGACGCGAGCACCAAGGAGAATGGCTGCCTGCAGATGCTGAAGGGCTCGCATCTCGCCGGGCGCATCGATCACGCGCTGTCGGGCAAGCAAGTCTCCGCCGACCAGAAGCGCATCGACTATCTGTTGGAAAAGCTCGAGCGCGTCTATGTCGAGCAGCAGCCGGGCGACGTGCTGTTCTTCCACGCCAACATGCTGCACGCCTCGTCGGCGAACGCGTCGGCCAAGCGCCGCTGGGTGCTGATCTCCTGCTATAACGGCCGCTCGAATTCGCCGGTGCTGAAGCATCACCATCCGGAATATTCGCCGCTGCACAAGGTGCCGGATTCGGCGATCCTGGAAGCGGGGATCAAGCCGACGGCGGGGAAGAAGTCCTTCCTGGAGAAGGCCTACAACCCGCTCGAGCACCAGGAAGGCTGAATGCCGAGAGGCTCAACCCACGCGATGGCGCGCACCATCGCCGACGGGCAGGCGGCGCAACGCTTCGATCGCGGCGTCGCCGGTCTTGCGGCTGTGCTCGGCGAGACGCTCCGACGTGCGTCGCACGTCGCGCTTGCGCAACGCGGCCATGATCGCCTCGTGCTCCTCGACCGATTCCTGCCAGCGCTTGGCGTCGTAGTTCACGAGCGAGCGTGCGCGGACCAGCTTCGTGCTGCACGTCGCGTAGGTCGCCTCGAGCACGGGGTTGGCGGCGAAGGCGACGAGGCGGGCGTGGATCTGCCGGTTGACCAGGAAGTATTCGTTGCGCTTGCCGGCGCGATGGAAAGCGACGAGCTGGGCGTGCAACGCCTCAAGCTCGGCGAGTTCGGCGGGACCGATATTCGCCGCAGCGCATTCGCCGGCCAAGCGTTCGAGCGCGTCCATCAATTGGAAGATATGCGCGATCTCGGCATGGTCGATCGGTGCGACGATGGCGCCGCGATGCGGGCGCAATTCGACCAGGCCTTCGGAGGCGAGAACCTTCAACGCTTCGCGCAGCGGCGTGCGCGAGATGTCGAAGGCTTCGCACAGCACGGCTTCGTTGATCTTGGAGCCGGGGGCGAGTTCGCTGGTTTGGATCATGTTGCGCAGCTCGCCCACGATCGCGTCGTGCAGCGGCAGGCGCCGGATCACCCGCGCGATCGGTCTTCCCGTCGTGATTTTTCGCACCTTGGCGCCCCGAATTCACGTCAACCGGACTTTCAATTCTTTATCTAAGTACCTGCCAGAATGCAACGTTCCGGAAACTGCATCTTTCATTCAAATCCCCCAAAGCGGACCCGGTCGGCCGGGACGCCGGAGAAAACGCCGTCATGAACAAAGCGATCAGGATCGGCATGCTGACGCCGTCCTCGAATACGGTTCTGGAGCCGGTTTGCGCCGAAATGCTGCGGGGGCTCCCCGGCGTGACGGCGCATTTCGGCCGCTTCGAGGTGACCGAAATTTCACTGGGCGAGCGCTCGCAGCGCCAGTTCGAGATGTCGCCGATGCTCGCGGCAGCCAAGCTGCTGGCCGACGCCCAGGTCGACGTCATCGGCTGGAACGGGACGTCGGCGAGCTGGCTCGGCTTCGAGCGCGACGAGACTTTGTGCAGCGAGATCGAGGCGGCGACCGGTATCAAGGCCGTCACGTCTGTGCTGGCGCTGGTCGAAATCCTGAACGCGATGGGCGTCACGCGCCTCGGCCTCGTCTCGCCTTATATCGACGACGTCCAGGCCAAGATCATGGCGACTTTCGCGGCGTCGGGGATCGAGGTCGTATCGGAGCGCCATTGCGGCATCACGCGCAATTTCGCCTTCGCCGAAGTGCCGCCGGCGGAGATCGCGCGGATGACGCGCGAAGTCGCGAAAGATCGCCCGCAAGCGATCACGGTACTGTGCACCAATCTGATGGGCGCGCCGCTGGCCGAGGAATTGGAACGCGAGATCGACGTGCCGATC
>JAIUNH010000373.1 GCA_020161965.1 Pseudomonadota bacterium | reverse complement strand
CGATCGCGGTCGGCACGTATCACCTCGACTATCACTGGACGGATACGGAGAAGCGCGCGGGTACGGGCAACACCGATATGGTCGAGCCCTATCACATCCCGCTCGACGCTATGATTCCGGCAGGGGCGGACAATATTCTCTGCCCCGGCCGCTCGGTCTCCGGCGAGCAATTGGCGATGAGCTCCTATCGCGTCATGGCGACTTGCGCGCAAACCGGCTTTGGCGCCGGTATCGCCGCCGCGCTGGCCGCGCGCGGCGGAAAATCGTTGACCGAGATCGATCGCACGGCATTGCATGAGCGTATCGTCGCCGGCGGGCAGTCGCTCGACCTCGCCCATTACGGCGATTATCTGCGCTGTCTGCGCTTCAGCGACGAAGCCTTGCCGCTGCCTGCCAATAGCGCGCCGCAAGGCGCCAATGCGCCGCGCCGGGATATCGCATTGGCGCAAACGCGCGACGGCAGCTTCGTCGTGGCGCGCCTGACGGCGCCGACGCGCATCGAGCTTGCCTTGCGCCGCCGCACGAAGTGGAAAGCCTGGGCGACGCTGACCAGCGACACGCCCCTTGCCGCCATTCATCTTGGCGCCGGGCTGCGCTTGGCCGCCCAAACGGCCGATGGCGTATGGGGAATGCTCGACGCCGCCTTGCCGTCGCTCGATGCGCAAAGGGACAAACCCGTCGCTGCGAAATTCGTCCCAGGGCCCGCCCCGCTTCTTGCGGCACCCGATTTCGCCGACGCCGCCAAGCTCGACGGCTTCCAGCGTCTGACCGGTGCCGCTTGCACGTTGAACGACGGCGAAACGATCCGCCTCGCCTTCTTGGCCGACGGGCTCGTCGCCCTCGCCCGGCAGCGCGGTGCTTTGTTGCTGGCGCGTATCGCGGACCAAGCCGATCTGTCGTCGGAGCCCGCCTGCTTCGCGACATCGGTCGGCGTGGCGATCGCGTATCGTCTGGCCGACGGCACGACGCGCTTCTGGGAAGGCCCGATCGAGCGCTTTGCCGCGCCGCAGGAACCCCAACCGACCGCCGCCGACCTCAAAGGCCGGCCTTATAAAGATCATCTGATCCTCGCCGCCTCGTGATCAAGTCACCGTCCAAAGCCTTGCACGCGTGGGCGCTGGTCGCCCCGCTTTACGCCTTGCTCGCCGCGATCGTGGCGCTGCCGGAAATCGTGGCGCTGGCGCTCAGCTTCACCGATTACTCGATCGGCCGCGATCCGCGCTGGATCGGCGAGCTGAACTATGTGCGTACATTGGGCTCCGCCTCGTTCTGGGCGGCGGCTCTGCGCACGTTGATCTTCGTCGGCATCGCCGTCGTGCTCGAAGCCGCGATCGGCTTGCTGCTCGCCTGCCTGCTGATCCGCCGCATTCCGATGCGCGGGCTCGCCATCGCCTGTTTGATCGCGCCCATCGCGATGAGCCACGCCGTCACCGCAACGATCTGGGCCTATCTGCTCGATTTCAACGTCGGCCCGGTGAACTACGTCACCAATCTGATGGGCCTCGGCCGTATCCCGTGGCTGACCGAAGCGGGCACGGCGCTGATCGTCGTGGCGCTGATCGAATTCTGGGCCGGCATGCCGCATGTGCTGGTCATGCTCTACCCCGTGCGCGCCGCCTTCCCGCGCGAGATCTACGAAGCCGGCGAGATCGACGGCGCCACGCCGTTTCAACGCTTTCGTTATCTGACTTGGCCGATGATCCGGCCCGCCTTCCTGATCGCGGTCGTGTTCCGCATCATCATCACCTTCCGCGCCTTCGGCGTGGTGTGGATCCTGACCAAAGGCGGTCCGGTCGACGCGTCGGAAATTCTGTCCGTCCATCTCTACAAAATCGGCTTCGTCTATTGGGAGTTCGGGCGCGCCGCATCGATCGCGTGGCTTATGCTGCTGCTGACCGCCGTGGTGTCGTCTTGGGCGATGGTGCGGCTTTATCGCGAATCCTTCGCCCCGAAGGCGGCCGCATGAACGATCAAGCCGAACGCGCCACGAAGTGGCAGCTTGCGACCGTCGCCTTCTTCGTGCTGCTGGCGATTTTCCCGATCATCGTGGTCGCGGTGTCGTCGTTCAAGCTGCCGCGCGATATCTTCTCCTACAAGCCGATCGTGTTTTTCGAACCTACGTTCGGCAATTACACGGATCTGTTCCGCAACTGGCCGAAATTCACGGAGGGCTTGGTCAACTCGCTGGCCGTAACGATCGGCTCGATCGCCCTCGTCCTCGCCGCCTCGCTGCCCGCCGCCTGGGCCTTCTCGCGCATGCCCCAGCATGGCGGGGTGGGCAAATCCGCGATGTCGCTGTTCGCGATGAAGATGCTGCCGCCCTTGGTCATCACCGTGCCGCTGTTCCCGATCTTCAGCGCGATCGGCCTCGACGATTCCAAGATCGGCCTGATCCTCGTCTACGCGGCGATGGAATTCAGCTTGGCCGTGCTGCTGCTGAAAACGATGATCGACGGCATCCCGCGCGAGTTGGAGGAAGCCGCGTTGATCGACGGCTGCACCGGCATCCAGGCGTTCCGGCGCGTAACCTTTCCACTGTTGCTGCCCGGCATCGTCACCGTGGCGATCTTCACGACTTTGTTCGTGTGGAACGATTACCTATTTGCATTGGTGCTGACGACCGCGCGCTCGGTCACCGCCCCCGTCGTGCTCGCCGACATGCTGGCCAGCATCGGCGAAGGCCGCTCGACCTGGGGTGAGGTTTTCGCCGCCGCGACGGTGCAGTTGTTGCCCGTGCTGATCTTCACCTTCATCGTCCAGCGCAAGATGATGTCGAACGGTGCCGCCGGAGGGCTCAAAGGATGAGCGAGACGCTCGACATCCACGCGCGGCCCCCTTTGCAGCGCGAGCGCGGCTACGACGCGTTCGAGACCGGGCTGATGGAAGGTGCGATCCAGCCCGGCCAGTTCCTGAGCCAGCGCGAGATCGGCGCGCTCACCAATCTGCCCGAACGCGCGACGCGCGAATTGATCGCGCAGTTGATCGGCGAAGGCTTGTTGGAGACGGCGCGCCAGCGCGGCTTCAAAGTCGCCAGCGTCGATGTGTCGCTGATCCGCAACGCGTTCCAGCTGCGCCGCTTCGTCGAATGCGGCGCCGTGATGGAATTTTGCGCAAGTGCTTCCGACGACGAACTCGCCGCCCTTCGCCGCGCGCACGAAGCCGTGCTGGCCGAGGTCACCCCCCAGCCCGACGCCGCATTCCGCGAGCGCTACTACGCCGTCGATCGCGAACTTCACGCCGCGATCATCGCTGCCTTGCGCAATCCGCTGATCGAGAACGCCTACCGCGTCAACGCGCTGAAGATCCGCCTGATCCGCCGCACGCAAGTGCGGCCCGAGCGTTTCATGGCGCTGACGATCCGCGAACATCTCGCCATCGTCGAGGCTTGCGCGCGGCGCGACCGTTACGCCGCCGCCGACGCGATGGGTGTCCATATCGACAACACGATGCGCCGCGTGATGGGGCTCGACTGACATGACTTCGCGGTCCTGGTTCGTCACCGGCGGCACCAGCGGGATCGGCCGCGCCTTGGTCGACGCGGCGATCGCCAACGGCGAGCGCGCGATTTTTACCGGCCGCAACGCCGGTGCTGCGCTGGGGCCGAACGCGCGCGGTCTGTCGCTCGACCTTGCTGACCCCGCCGCGGTCGCGGCGATGGCGCCGCATCTGGCCGATATCGACGTGCTGGTGAATTGCGCGGGCCAAGGCTTGCTTGGCGCCATCGAGGAAGCGAGCGACGCGGAAACCGCCCGGCTGTTCGAGATCAATTTCTTCGCAGGTTTGCGTTTGATCCGTGCCGCCCTGCCCCATATGCGCGCGCGCCGAAGCGGCTGGATCGTCAATATCGGTTCCATCGCCGCGCGCAAGGGACCGGCGGGTTCGGGGCTTTACGCCGCGACCAAGGCGGCGTTGCGCGCGATGTCGGACGCGCTGGCCGAGGAAATCCGCCCCTTCGGCATCCGCGTGATGGTCGTCGAGCCCGGTGCGTTTCGTACAGCGATTGCCGGGCATGGCCGAGTGGAAGCCGCGCAGCGCTTGCCGATCTATGACGCGACAGCCGGCAAACGGCGCGATGGCGTGCGCGCGATCGACGGCACCCAAGCGGGCGATCCGGTGCGCGCCGCCGAAGCGATCCGCGCCGCGATGGCGGCGGATATTCCGCCCGCGTGCTTGGTGCTCGGCGCGCAAGCCCATGCGCGCGCGGTCGCGGTCGCGAAAGATACGCTCGACGAACTCCGGCGCTGGGAAGCGATCGGCCGCGGCGCCGATTTTCCGCCGGACGGACATTGACACCCGAATAAGCAAAACCTAGAGTTCACGGTAGCATTGTGCCGCCGGTCCCCGCGTGTCGGGGCGACGTGAAACGCCTTTCATGCGTTTCCCAACGGCCAAATTGCGGTTCCTTATAATCGGCCCGGGAGACCGGTGCGCGCGACGCCTTGTTCGGCGTTCGCCGCCGTTTGGGCCATAACAACGGGAG
>JAIUNH010000372.1 GCA_020161965.1 Pseudomonadota bacterium | reverse complement strand
GATCTGGCGCAACGATTGGCGCATCGCATCAAGGCGCTGCAACGTGACGAGGCCCATTTGCAGCGGGGCGAGCACGCGCCAGGTCAGCGCCATCACCGCGATCAACGCGCCGACGGTCATTGTACCTTCGATGATAAGGGCTGCCCCCCAAGCGAGGGTCGCGGCGCCGGCCAGCATCATCAAACCTTGCGCGGCGTTTTGCAGGCCCTGCGAAATCAACTGGCCGCGATAGCCCGCTTGTGCGGCTTCGGCCGAGGCGGCGCGGAAGCGGTCGAGCCAGGTATTGCGCGCCCCCAGTTGCTTGATCGCACGCAGATTCGAGACGATTTCGACCATCAGCCCATGGCGTGCCGATCGCGCGCGGGCCGAGCGCTTATTCGCGTTGGCTTGCTTGGCGGCGGTCGCCGGGCCGAGCAGCGCGATGGCGGCGCCCAGCACCACGGGGATCGCGACCAGCGGGCCGCCCAGCCACGCGATGACGATCAGGAACAGGATCAAGAAGGGCAGGTCCAACGCGATGCCGGCCATGGGTCCGGTGAAGAATTCGCGGATCTGGTCGAATTCCTTGAGCCGCGAAAGCTGTTGGCCGATCGGGGCCGCTTCGACGAAGCCCGCCGGCAGACGCAGCAATTGGCGCAAGACCGCAACGGCGACGAGGCGTTCGACGCGCGCACCCACATAGGCGAGGAGTTTCGCGCGCACGCCGCGCAAGGCGAAGTCGAAGGCGAAAGCGCCCGCGACACCGGCGAGCAGATAGAACAGCAGCGTGCGCGAGTCCGAACCGATGACCTTGTCGTAGACGGTCATCGAGAAGAACGGGAACAGCAGAGCCAGCGCGTCGGTCGCCAGCGTGATCAGCAGCAATTGCCACACGATCGGCCGGAAGCGTTGAAAGAGATCGGCGCCAAAGCCGCGCCCTTGCGCCTCGGCTTCCTTCGCCGTCTCGACTGCTTCGATCAGATAGGCCGTGCCCGATGGCCCGCGCTTGCGCGTCGTCTCGACATGCGTGGCGCCGTCGAACACGCGCACGTCTTTTCCGTCGATGGCGATGATGACGCGCGGGATGCCGTCGTCGCCGACATGCAGGCAGGGCAGCAAGCGCGGATCGACCTTGTGCAGCTTCGCGCGCGTGGGCTTGGTGACGTAGGAAAGCTCCGCCAGCACGTTGCGCAACGCTTCGAGGTCGAGATTGGCCGCGAAATGCGGCAGCGCTTCGACGATGTGGCGCGGATCGCCGCGCCAGCCGAGCGCGTCGAGCAGCGGCATCAAGCAGGCGGCGAAGGGCGACAACGCCTCGAAATCGCCCATGCGGCCGCCGCGCAGCGCATCGACCAAGGGCTCGGCACGCACCACGCCGATATCGTCGGCAGCGCGGCGGATCGCGGGCACGGCGATCGGATCGGTCATGGGCGGCGCTCCACCAGAATGCCGTCCTTCAATTCGAATGTGCGATCGGCGAGGCGCAAGACCGACGGTTGGTAGCTGACCAGCACCAAAGTCGTGCTTCCCTTCATCTCGCGCAGCAGCGCCAGGAGTTTTTCGTTGGACTCGTGGTCCAGGCCGTTATTCGCCTCGTCGAACAGCACGATGCGCGGATCGTCGGCGAGGGCGCGCACGATCGCTACGCGCTGGCGCACGCCGCCGGGCAGCGTTTCCGTCTGGCCGCCGCGAATCTCTGTTTCGTAACCGTCGGGCAAACCCGCGACATAAGCGTCGAGGCCCAAGCGCATGGCGAGATCGAGCGCGCGGTCCACGACCGGTCCGCGCCGGAACGCGGTGAGGTTATCGATCAGCGAGCCGTGGAACACGACACCTTGGCGCGGCAGCACGGCGACTTCGTTGGGGCCGGGGCGCGGATCTTTGGCGCCCAAAGCGCGCTCGTCGTAGAGGATGCGGCCGGCTTGCGGGCGCAAGGCGCCGGAGATCAACGACAGAATGGTCGAACGCCCGCCGCCATTGGCGCCGACAATGGCGACGCAATCGCCCGGCGTGATCGCGAGATCGGCGTTCTGAAGGATCGGCGTCTTGGCGCCGGGATAGGCGAAGGTGACGCCGTCGAAACGGATCGCGCCTTCGCCGACGATCGCGACCTGCTGGGCTTGCGACGGCTCCTGCGGCAGGTCGTCGAGCGCCTTGAGGCGCTTTCGCGCGACGCGGATCGATTGGAAATTCGTCCAGATGCCCATCGCGCGCAGCAGCGGCTGCATCATGCGCCCCGCGAGCAGCGTCGATGCCGCGAGCTGACCGACGGTGATCTCGCCGTCGAGCACCATCAGCGAGCCGAAAGCGGCGAGTGCGACGACCGTCAGGTTCGAGAACAACCCGCCCAGGCTTTGCGAAACCGCGGAGATATAGGCGACGCGATGCGCGGCCGCCGCCGCGCCATCCATCAGGCGTTCGTAGCGGCGCATCATCTGGCGTTCCATCGTCAAGGCTTTGACGGTGGTGATGCCGCTGAGGATTTCGATCATGAAGCTGGTGCGCCGGTCGTCGGAATCGGCGCGCCGGGCGAGGGCGCGGTGCAAGGCACCACCGATCATCAAGGCGAGGATCGCGAACAACGCGAAAGCGCCGAAAGCGACGAAGGCCAGCGGCCCCGCGATCAGCCAGATCAGCAGGCCGAAGACCAGCGCGAAGGTCAGGTCGATCGCGATCGTCGCCCCCTGATTGGCGTAGAACTCGCGCAAGCGGTCGATCGCGGCCAGGCGTTCCAATTGCTGGCCGGGGGATTCGTTGCGCAACGCCGCTTGGTCGGCGTCGAGCAGGCGTTCGATGACGCGCACGCCGGTTTCGTGTTCGTAACGTGCACCCGTCCACGCGGCGAGATGGCCGCGCGCCGCGCGCATCAGCGCTTCGCCGACCAGCACGGCCAGCAGCAGAGCGGATAGCAGCGTCAGCGTATCGGTCGCCGCGTTGGGAATGACGCGGTCGTAGATCTGCAAGGTGAAAATCGGGAGCGCCGCGCCGAACAGATTCAGCGCGAGCGAGGCGGCCATCACGCTGGGATGGAAGGCCATCGTGAACCCCGCATCGGTCGCGGTGGATCGCACGGGCTTCGTCGTGGACGCCAATTTTTTCTCCCCGAGGACCGGGTTTGTCGTTTGGGGGGCCCGATCCGAAGTTGGTGATAAAGGTTAAGGTTCTGACTTGCAATAAGAAAAACCGATATAGACAATTTTATAGGAATTCCGTATATTTAGCGGCGGGTGATGTCCGGGCGACCGGTGAAATGCCCCAAACTGAGGACGGAGAACCCGTACGTGCCCGACGATCGCGCCCCCCAGGATCGCGCCGGACAAGTTCAGACGGACGAGCTGACCGTTCTTGCGAAGGATTCGGCCGTCGGCGAAGCCAATACCGCGCAGCCGCCTGCGGCCCCGCCGTCGCCTACGCCCGACAATTCCTTCGCCCAATCCGCGCAAACCCTCGGCGCCGTCCAATACGGATCGCTGGTCGCCGACGACCGCACTTTCGCAGGCCAAGCGCCCGGCCAAATCGACGCGACGCCGCCGGTGGCGGGCGATTTCCTGGGCGTCGCCGGGGCGGCGACCAAAGCGCCCGACGAGAATTCAAACGACACGCCCGCGAATGCCGGCGAAGCGCGCGGCCCCGCCGCGGCGTTGGCGCAAGCCGCACAAGCGCGCGGCGATTCCGCGAATATCGAGATGCGCGCCGACACGCGCGGCGAAACGCATACCGATGCGGCGAATGCGCCGAATGCCGCCGCCGTGCCCGCTGCCGACGTGCCGCATACCGTCGATCACGCGGGCCCTGTTGGCGAAGCGCCGACGAATGTGTCCGGCACCGATGCGAACGCGCCCGCCGCGGCCGCAGCCGCAAGCGCTGCCGCCCCGGCGGCGTTGAGCGCGCTGCTGCCGGGCCTCGCCAATATTCTGAACGCGGCGGCGGTTCCGGCGGTCGAAGCCGCCGTGCAGCCGGTGCTGAACGAGTTGCGCGGGCAATTGCTCGATCGCCTCGCCCAGCTCGATCGCGCGGATACGCCCGCACCGGCACCGGTTTCGAACGAACCGCCGCCCGATACGTCCGCCAGCCCGCCCGAACTCGACTTGACGCCGGCGGCGGGGCTTGAAGATCATGCTGTCGCACTCGATATCGCCGCCCAGCTCACCGATCGCGACGGGTCGGAAACACTTGGCGTGACCATCGCGGGCGTGCCCGATGGTGCCACGCTCTCGGCGGGCACGGATCTGGGCGACGGCGCTTGGCTGCTCACGCCCGACGATCTGCCGGGCCTGCAACTGATTCTGCCGCCCGATTTTTCGGGCACGCTGAACCTGACCGTCACTGCCACGTCGCATGAAGGCGGGGCGACCAGCAGCGTTACGTCGAACCTGGCGGTCGATATCGAAGCGGTGGCGGATACGCCGACACTTTCCACCCCGAATGCGAGCGGTGCGGAAGATCACGCGATCGCGCTGAACATCGCCGCATCGCTGTCCGACACGTCGGAAACGCTGGGTG
>JAIUNH010000371.1 GCA_020161965.1 Pseudomonadota bacterium | reverse complement strand
CCGCCGATCATCATGCTGCGCCACGTGCTGCCCAACGCGCTCAATTCCGTCGCCGTCCTGGCGATCCTGGATGTCGGCCGCGCGATCATCCTCGAATCGTCGCTGTCGTTCCTGGGCGTGGGCATCCAGCCGCCCGACGTTTCATGGGGTTTGATGCTGGCCGACGGCCGCACTTTCCTGGGCTTCGCCTGGTGGCTCACGACCCTGCCCGGTCTCGCCATCGTGGTGACGGTTCTCGCCTTCAACACGCTGGGCCGTTGGGCCAAGCGCCGTCTCGATCCGCGCGGACAATTATGACGACGAGCAATCTTCTCGAACTGCGCGACCTTTGCGTTTCCTACGGCACGCCGGAACGGCCGCTGCCGGCGGTGGCGCATGTCGATCTCGCCATCCGCCCCGGCGAGATCATCGGGATCGCCGGCGAGTCCGGCAGCGGGAAAAGCACGCTGTGCTCGGCGATGATCCGCGCTTTGCCCGACGAAGCGCGGGTCGCTGGCGATATCGTGTTCGCCGGTCGCTCGTTGAACGCGATGGGTGCGGCCGAATTGCGCCGTCTGCGCGGCCGCGAAATCTCGATGATCCTGCAGAATCCGATGACCTCGCTCGATCCGCTGTTCACGATCGGCGATCAACTGGGCGAGGTGCTGACCACCCGCGCGGGCGTATCGGCGGCGGAGCGCGGCCGGCGCATGGTCGATGTGCTGCGCGCGGTGCATCTGACCGCGCCCGAACGGCGCGTCCATCAATACCCGCACGAGCTCAGCGGCGGCATGCGCCAACGCGTGCTGATCGGTATGGCGAGTTCCGCCGCGCCGAAGCTGCTGCTGGCCGACGAGCCCACGACCGCGCTCGACGCGACGATCCAGGAGGAGATCCTGGTCCTGTTCAACGAGATCCGCGACCGCCACGGCACGGCGATCGTGGTCGTCACGCACGATCTGGGTGTCATCCGCCGCCTCTGCGACCGGATCGTCATCATGTATCTGGGGCGCATCGTCGAAGAAGGGCCGGTCGAAACCATCTTCGAGTCGCCGCAACATCCCTATACGCGCGCGTTGCTCGATTCGATTCCGCGCATCGATGGCAAGCGCGGCGCCTTGCGCACCATCCCGGGGCAAGTGCCGAGCCTCGCCGACGCCGGCGAGAATTGCGCCTTCGCGCCGCGCTGTGCTCGCGTCCAACCGCGTTGCCGGGCCGAGATTCCGCGCGAAACGCGGATCGCCGACGATCACCGCGCGTTCTGCTGGGACCTGGAGCTACGACCATGAGCGGCGAGGCGCAAATCGCCATGCCGCTCGTGCGCGTACGCGGCCTGACCAAACAGTTCCACGCGCGCGGCCTTGGCCTGTTCGCAACCACGCGGCCGGTCGTCGCCGTCGACGATGTCTCGTTCGATATTCCCGCCGGCACGACTTTCGGGCTGGTCGGGGAATCCGGCAGCGGCAAAACCACCGTCGCCAAAATGATGCTGAAGCTGGAGAAGCCCAGCGGCGGTGCCATCGAAATCGCCGGTCGCGATATCGCGGCGCACGACGCCAGCGAACGCGCCGCGTATCGGCGCATGGTTCAAGCGGTCTTGCAGGATCCCTATGGCGCGCTGAGCCCGCGCTTGCGCGTGCGCGATATCGTGGGCGAACCGATGCGCGCCCAAGGCGAAACGCAAGCCGCGATCGACGCCGCCGTGCCGCGCCTGCTCGAATCCGTCGGCCTCGCCCGCGAAGCGGGTACGCGTTACCCGCACCAGTTCAGCGGCGGTCAGCGCCAACGCGTCGCCATCGCGCGCGCCATCTCGGTCAATCCGCGCCTGCTGGTGTTGGACGAGCCCGTCTCGGCGCTCGACGTGTCGATCCGCGCGCAAATCCTCAATCTCCTGGTCGAGATGCAGGCACGGCTCGGCCTCACTTATCTGTTCATCGGCCACGACCTTGCGATCGTGAACCACATCAGCACATCCGTCGGCGTCATGTATTTCGGCCGCATGGTCGAAATCGGTCCCGCCGATTCCGTGCTCGGCCGCCCCTTGCATCCCTATACGCGTCGCCTCGTGACGGTCGCATCGATGCGCGAACCGTTCGGCAGCCAGCGCCTGGGGAGCGGCGAACTGCCCGATCCGCATAATCCGCCGAGCGGCTGCCATTTCCGCACGCGCTGCCGGTTCGCCGACGCGCAATGCGCCGCGGCGCGCCCGGCGCTACGCCCGGCGGGCGACGGCCATCAAGTCGCCTGCCATCATTTCGAAGCGATCGAAGCGGCGCAACCGCGCGCCGCGCGAACGGCCTGAGCGGGGGAAACACATATGCGCGTTACGGCACTTTCCTATCTCGGTCTTCGCGCGAAGAACCTCGACGACTGGGCCGATTACGGGACGCGCATGGTCGGCCTACAGGCGGGCGACCGCGCCGGGGGCGTATTGTCGTTCCGCGCGGACGAGCGCCGCCAACGCCTGTTCGTCGAAGCGGATGGCGGCGACGGAATCTCGGTCTATGGCTGGGAGGTCGCCGACGCCGCAGCACTCGACGCCTTGGCCGCGCGCGCCGAAACGGCGGGCATCGCGGTCGCGCGCGGCGATCGCGCCCTCGCCGCCCGACGCGACGTCGCCGATCTGATCGTGCTGAAGGATCCGCTGGGCAACCGGCTGGAGATCGGCTACGGCGCGCGTTTGGCGGATCTGGATTTCGCGCCGGGGCGCGCGCAATCGGGATTCCGGACCGGCGCTCTCGGCCTTGGCCATGTCGTGATGACGACGACCGATCCCGCCGGCATGGCCGCCTTCTATCGCGACGTGCTCGGCTTCGGCGTCAGCGATTTTTACAACAAGCCCTTTCCCGCCTATTTCCTGCACGTCAACGCGCGCCATCACAGCCTCGCTTTCGTCAACGGCGCGAACGGCGTGCATCACTTGATGCTGGAGCATTTCGGCTTCGACGATGTCGGCCAAGGCTACGATCTCGCCTTGCTCGACCCGGATCGTCTGGCGGTCACGCTGGGCCGCCATTGCGGCGACTACATGACCTCGTACTACACGCGCACGCCATCGGGCTTTCTGATCGAGCATGGCTGGGGCGGCCGGCTGATCGATCCCGCGACATGGCAGGCGAGCGAACGCAACGAAGGTCCGAGTTTGTGGGGCCACGAGCGATCCTGGCTGCCGCAAGACAAGCGCGAAGCGGCGCGCGATCTGCGCTTGCGGCTGGCGGCGGAGGGCTTGCGCCGCCCCGTCCAAGTCATGCGCGGCAATTACACGCTAATGCCGGGCGACCGCCCCGAAGGAACCGTGCGCGGCACGGCGGCGAACGTCACGATGGGAGAAGATTGATGGATCTCGGACTCAAAGGCCGGCGCGCGATCGTCTGCGCGTCGTCGCGCGGTCTCGGCAAAGCTTGCGCGACGGCACTGGCGGCGGAAGGCTGCGACGTCGTCGTCAACGGCCTCGACCCCGACCGTTTGGAAGGAACAGCGGCCGAAATCCGCGCCCTGGGCAGCGGCGCGGTCGTCGCCGTGCGGGCTGATATCCGTACCGACGAAGGACGCGCGGCACTGGTCGCGGCGTGCCCGGAACCCGACATTCTGATCAACAACAATGCCGGACCGCCGCCGGGCAAGTTCCAGGATTGGGGCCGCGCCGAATGGATGGGCGCGCTTGAGGCCAATATGCTGGCGCCGATCTTCATGATCCGGGCGGTGCTACCGGGCATGCGGGCGCGGAAATTCGGGCGCATCGTCAACATCACCTCGGCGATGGTGAAGTCGCCGCGCTTCCCCGACATGGGTCTGTCGACCGCTTCGCGCACCGCGCTGACCGGCTTGTGCAAGGCCGTGTCGCGCGAGGCGATCGTCGACAACGTGACGATCAACAACATGCTGCCCGAACGCATCGACACCGATCGTCAGCGTTTCATGGCCGAGCGCATCATGAAGGCCGAAGGCATCACGATGGAGGAAGCGCGCCAGCGCATCGCCGACAGCCTGCCCGCGCGCCGCTTCGGCCGGACCGAGGAATTCGGCGCCACCTGCGCCTTTCTTTGCAGCACCTATACCGGCTTCATGACCGGCCAGAACTTCCAACTCGACGGCGGCTCCTACGAAGGGGTCTTCTGAACGGCTTCACCGGCCAACAAGGACGGACGACATGATTATCGATTGCCACGGCCACTACACGACCGCGCCCACGGCGCTGCAGGTTTTTCGCGATCTGCAGATCGCCTATGCCGCCGATCCCAAGAACAATCGGCCGCCGGCGGTTCCCGATATTCCCGACGAGGCGATCCGGCCCGGCATCGAAGGCGCGCAACTGAAGCAGCAGCGCGAACGCGGTACCGACGTGACGCTGTTCTCGCCGCGGGCACTCGGCATGGGCCACCATATCGGCGATTTCGAGGTATCGAGCGTCTGGGCGCAGTTCTGCAACGACCTGATCCATCGCGTCTGCGCGCTTTATCCCGGCAGTTTCGTCGGCGTCGCGCAATTGCCGCAAGTTTCCGGTGTATCGCCCAAGAC
>JAIUNH010000370.1 GCA_020161965.1 Pseudomonadota bacterium | reverse complement strand
GACCGCGAGGCGTTGCTGCGCCTCACAGTCCGGCCGGACGGGGAAACCTGTCCGGCTGTTGGGGTGAATGGTTCGCTGCGATTTCAATACGGCTTCAAACAGCGGGAAGTATTCGCTGGCCGTAAACCAAGACTAGGTGCAGTAATTCGCTGTCCAAGCGAAATTACGTGAAGCGCAGGCCAAATAACGCCAAGTCTAATCACAATTGCGTGAGCCAATGTCCCGCGAGTTGACTTCATCTCTACAGCAGCTCTGCGGGGAAGCAGTCGAGATCAAGAGCGTCATGCACGCTCAGTCAGGCAAATGGATGATCCTGTTCGTCCCGCCGACCTGGGAGCCCTGCCTAATGCCTGAGACAGGCGCAATGCAAACCCCAACCACAATGGTCACAGCTGACACGCCATTCGAGGCGCTGGCTCAACTGGTCGACCACGTGAAGAACCCGAGGGCGCAGAAAGACTGATGGCTGCGCCCGAGGGAAACAGCTTCTGGAAGGCGCGTAGCTCGCACGGTCGCAAGCCGATCTTCCCCACACCTGATGATCTCTGGGACGCCTGCGTAGAGTATTTCGAGTGGGTAGAAGCCAACCCGCTGCAATCATCCGAGCTCGTCGCCTATCAGGGCGCAGGTAAGCTGGTCGAAGTCCCCAAGATGCGGGCAATGACCATAACCGGCCTATGCATTTTCCTCGATATTGCGACCAGCACATGGAGAAGCTGGGCTGACAGCAAGTCGGATAACAAAGATTTACTAGCAGTCACAACGCGCGTGGATGAGGTAATCCGCACGCAGAAGTTCGAAGGCGCGTCTGCCGGCTTCCTGAACCCGAACATTATCGCCCGTGATCTGGGGCTTGCTGACAAGAGCGAGCTGACCGGTGCGAACGGCGGACCCATCGAGACCAAAGAGGTAGGCAAGCGTGAACTTGCTCGACGAATTGCTCTCGCGTTACACCGAGGCAACCCCGGAGCTTCAAAAGCAGATTGAGGCCGATGCGCTCGCGGCGACTGCGGGCATGGTATGGGTTCCCAACCCCGGCCCTCAAACAGACGCCTACTTTTCCCCCGCTGATGAACTGTTTTACGGCGGAAGCGCTGGAGGCGGTAAGTCGGCACTCATGCTGGGCCTGGCGGTCAACGAGCATCGCTATTCGCGCATCTTCCGGCGCCACTTCAAGGACGTCGACGGCGTTGGTGGACTAGCTCCTGCGCTCCGCGACATCATCGGAAGCTGGGACGGCTACAACTCCCAGCGTCACACATGGCGGTTAGATGGCCGCGAGATCGAATTCGGCGCATTCACAAACGCTTCTGAAGCTGAAGCTTACCAGGGCCGACCTGCTGACCTTTTCGGCTTTGACGAGATCACGCAATTCCAGCGCGATCTGGTTCGCTACATCACCACCTGGAACCGGACGACAACGCCGGGGCAGCGCTGCCGGGTAGTTATGGCGGGAAACCCGCCGACGACGCCTGATGGCATGTGGGTGATAGACGATTACGCGCCCTGGCTGGATCCGAAGCATCCTAACCCAGCGAAGGCTGGAGAACTCCGCTACTTCACGACGGTCGACGACAAGGAAAACGTCGAGGTCGACGCCAGTTGGCGAGGCGAAGACAAGTTCGGGAACATCCTGAAGCCGTCTTCACGGACTTTCATCCCGGCAAGTCTGAGCGACAACCCGGATTTGCTGGACACGGACTACGCCTCCACGCTCGCCAAGCTGCCGAAGCATCTGCGCGACGCCTTCCTTGAGGGCAAGTTCCGAACCACGCTGGAGGATACGGACAGGCAGGTCATTCCCACTGAATGGATCGTGATGGCGCAGCAGCGTGCGCATGAAGGGTGCCACCGAATGGGTGCGGAAATCGGCGGAGACATAGCCGATCTTCAATCGCTTCGCGGGTTCGCGCGCGCGCGGCGGTTCGGCGGGCGCGAACCGGTCGACGAATTTCGCGGCCCAGGCTTCGTGGAGTTCGCGCCGCGCAATCGGCGATACGGCGGGATCGTAGTTCGACAGATAAAGCCGGTTGATCCAGGCGGGCTCGTAATCCGGTTTGATCGCCAAGGCGCGCGCATAGGCGGTGCGCGCGGTCGCGTAGTCGCCTTCCTCCAGCGCGCAATTGCCCAGGCCGAATTGCGCTTCGGCGGAATTGGGATCGAGCGCTGCCGCGCGCGCGAAACCTTTCGCGGCCTCGTCCAGGCGCCACACTTTCTGCGCCAGCATCGCGTGGATGAAAGCCGCGTTGGCGTGATCGGGATGCCGGTCGCGCGTCGCCTTCGCGGTTTCGTAGGCCGCACCAAGATCGCCCGCGCGTTCCAGCAGCAGGGCGCCCATCGTGCCGAAATCGGCGCGTTCCGGGTGCCGTACGAAACCGTCGCGCGCGGCCGCGATCGCCTTGGGCAGATCGCCCGCACTCTCCCACGCCAGCACCGCCAGCCAGCGCGCATCGGCGAAATCGGGCTGCAGCGCGCAGGCGCGCTCCGCCGATGCGGCGGCCTTGGCGCCGCGCCCCAACCCGAGGGTAGCGACGCCGCGCAGGTAATGACCGGGCGCGAAGCCGGGCATCGCGGCGAGTTCCGCGTCGATGCCGGGCAAAGCCTCGGCGCCGCGGCCTTCGCGGATCAAGGCGGCAAGCGCATCCCAGCGTTGGGCGATGGCGGCGGGGTCGGTCATGGATCGGATCGTGAGTCTATTCAGATTCGCGCCGAAGCGGGCATGTCGCTTGAGCTATACCGAATATTCGCCGATGGACTATGCTGTTCGCCGAACATGCCCAAGGAAATCGTTCTGCTGACCGGGGATCGCGAGGCGCCGCATTTGGCGGCGCATTTGCGCGGCTTCGCGCCGGCCATCCCCGTGCGTCATGTGTCGACGCGCGCCGATCTCGACGAAGCTTTCGCTGTACCCGTCGCGGGCCGGCGCCTGATCGCCTTCACCACCAACGTGATCGTGCCGGGGCGTTACCTCGCCGCGTGCGAACATGGCGGCTATAATTTCCATCCCGGCCCGCCGAGTTATCCGGGCGTCTATCCCGAAAGCTTCGCGGTGTGGGAAAAGGCCCCGCGTTTTGGCGCGACCGCCCACCGGATGTTGCGCCAAGTCGATGCGGGCCCGATCGTCGCGACCGAATGGTTCGACGTGCCATCCGATTGCGGGCGCATGCATCTGGCCACGCTCGCCTTCGAAGCGCTGGTGCGGATCTTCGGCGATCTCGCCGATGCGATGATGAATTCGAACGCGCTTCTGCCCGAAAGCGGCGAGGCGTGGTCGGGGGCGACGCGATTGCGCAGCGAGTTCGACGCGTTCTGCCGGGTCGAGCCCGGTATTAGCGCCGAGGAATATCAGCGCCGCTATCGCGCGTTCGGCGAAGGGCCGTTTCAGGATTTGCACATGCTGATCCACGGCCATCGATTCAAAATCGAAAATCCGTGGACGGAAGCGGATCTCAAACGCGAAATGGGGCGTTAGCGTTCGCGGCGACGCTCGCGTTCGCGTTTGCGTCGTTCGGCGGGATCGCGCGACGCGGGGCGGTAGGTAAAATTTCCCGGGCCGCGTAAGGCGCTGGCCGCCGCCAAGGCCGCGACGAAGGGCGCGACATTCGTATTCGTCGATGCGTCGTTCGGCATCGGCGAGGGCGCTGCCCCCTTTGGCAACGCGAGCGCCTTCAACACCAAGGCGGCGAGGGGGAGTGCTGCGTTCAGCACTTTTCGTCCAACACCATCGGCTGATAGGTGTAGGCGGCCTTTTTACCGAGCGGCTGCGGGCGCGTACCGGCCTTGGTATAACCGGCCGCGTTCACGCGCTTCTCGTTCATCGCTTCGGCGATGGTCTTCATCACCTGTTCGTTCACTTTGCGCGCCGAATGGATCGCGCGTTCGTTGCGCCGCGCGGTTTCGTCGACCTTGTCCATCGCTTCACGCACTTCGGCGAGCACGGCGGGGCCCAGCGCCTTGTAATCGGCGGCGCGGTCCTTCGCCTGGCGCACGCACATCACGAAATTGCGGGTGAGTTCGGCCTTCTCGCCCGAGATCTCAGCGATTTCCTGCATCTTCATATCGACGAGCAGGGCGGTTTCCCGTTCCAGGCACGCGACCAGGCGTGCGGCGATCGCGATCAGCATCTCCGCCGGGTTGGCGAAAGCGGGGTTAGCGGGCGATACCATCGGCCTTCTCCTGAATTTTGAGGATCTCGCTGGCGATATGCGGGGCGAGCCCGATGCCGCCGGCCTTGACCATTTGCTTGGCGTAGGCGCCGGTGAGGAAGGAACGCATCGTTTCCTCGGCCTGGCCGCCACCGAATGTCGAGTTGACGGGGATGGTCGAGAACATGTGATTGAACATCTGTTCGAGGAACATGCTCTCGAAATCGGTCCCGGTCTTGTTCGCGGATTCGCGGGTGACGGCCGCACTGCCGTTGCCCTTGAGCGCCATCGCCTTCTTCGAGACGGCGCCGTCGATCGCGAATTCGCGGGCTTGGGAGATGTCCATGGCGAAAC
>JAIUNH010000369.1 GCA_020161965.1 Pseudomonadota bacterium | reverse complement strand
CGCCAGCGCCAAGCCGAACGGGCCATCGGCAAAAGCGAGGGCGAGATGGGTCGGGTGCTCCACCCTATTCGGCGGCTTTCGCCGTCCGGGCTTCGGCCGCACGGAACGCGGCCAGCGCCGCGGGCACGGCCTTGCCCGTCGCGATCTTGGCGCCATGCATCGCCAATGCGCTTTCCAACGCGACCAGCGTGGTCAGAACCGTATCCTTGCGCGCGTTGTAACCCATCGTGCCGATCCGCCAGATCTTGCCGTGCAGGGGCCCGAAGCTCGTGCCGATCTCGATCGCGAAATCGTCGAGCATCGACTTGCGCACCGCGTCGCCCTGAACCTCGGCGGGAATATAGACGCCCACGACATTGTTCATCCGCGACGTTTGGTCGCCGAACAGCTTCAGGCCCATCGCCTTCAAGCCTTCGGCCATCGCCCCGCCCGCCACGCGATGGCGTTCGACGGCGTTGTCCACGCCTTCCTCGACCAGAATCTTCGCGCATTCGCGCGCGGCGTAGAGCATCGACGTCGCCTCGGTATGGTGGTTGAGGCGCTTGTCGCCCCAATAATCCATCACCATCGCGAGATCGAAATAGTTGGAACGGATACGCGCGCCATTGCCCGGCACGTCCGATGCCGTGGCGATGCCTTGCTCGACATGGCGGCGGCGAACGATCGCGGCTTCGGCGCGCGCACTCAGCGTGATCGGCGACGAACCCGACGGCCCGGCGAGGCATTTCTGCAAGCCGGCCGACACGCAATCGACGTCCCACGCATCGGTTTCCAGTGCGTTGCCGCCGATCGACGCGGTCGCGTCGGTATAGAACAGCGCGTCGAATTCATGCGCGATGGCGCCGACACCGGCCAAAGGCTGAAGCATCGTGGTCGACGTGTCGCCCTGGCACAGCGCCAGCAAACGCGGCCGGTGCTTTTTGACGAGATCGCGGATTTCGTCGAGCGGAAATACCGTGCCCCATTCGCGCTCGACCGTGATCACCTCGGCGTCGCAACGGCGCGCGATCTCCGCCTTCAAATGGCCGAAACGGCCGAAGACCGGAATCAACACCTTGTCGCCCGGTTCGATCAGCGAAACCATCGCGGCTTCGATGCCGGCCCGCGCCGTGCCGTCGATCAGCATCGTCCATTTATTCGCGGTTTTGAACACACCGCGATAAAGCGCCATCGTCTCGTTCATCAGCCCCGTCATCGAGGGGTCGAACTGGCCGATCAGGGGGGTGGCCATGGCGCGCAAAACGCGCGGATCGGCGTTGATCGGGCCCGGGCCCATCAAAAGGCGGGCGGGCGGGTTCAAATCGGCGTAACGGGTCATAATTCGGCTACCTTTTGACCGGACACTGGTCGGGCCGGGAAACTGGGACAAAACGCCTGTTCTGGCAAGGGTTGCCCCTCCCGTGCTAAGCGGTCATTCCTTAAATTCTTAGCAATTCCCGGACCCGCCATGCTCGACCGCGCTTACGTCCTCGCCAATGCCGACAAGGTCGCCGAAAACTGCCGCAATCGCGGCGTGGACGTCGACATTCCGGCCTTCGTCGCCGCCGAAACCGCGCGCCGCGACGCCGACAAGGCGTTGCAGGCCGCCCAGACCGAGGCCAACGCGCTCGCGTCGGACAAGGCGCTGTCGGTCGACGAAAAGCGCGAACGCGGCAAGGCCCTGCGCGAGAAGCGCGAGGCGCTCAAAGCCGAGCTCGACAAGCGCACGGAAGAAGCCGACGCGCTGCTGTGGCGCATTCCGAACATGACGCATCCCGCCTCGCCCATCGGGCGCGACGATCACGACAACAAGGAGATCGAGCGCAACGCGGTCGCGATTCCGAAATTCGATTTCGCGCCGCGCGACCATGTGGCGCTGGGCGAACTTCACGGCATCATCGACACCGAAGGCGGGTCGAAGGTCGCGGGGCCCGGCTTCTACTTCCTGAAGGGCGACGGCGCGCTGCTGGAACTCGCCTTGCAGAATTTCGCCGTGAACTTCTTGGCGAAGCGTGGCTACGTGCCGCATATCACGCCCGACATCGCGCGCGATTCGATTCTTCTGGGCACGGGCTTCGTGCCGCGCGGCAACGAAACGAACACGTATCACATCGAAGATACGGACCTGTCGCTGATCGCGACGGCCGAGATCACGTTGTGCGGGCTTTATCAGGACACGATTCTGGACGCGGCCCAATTGCCGATCCGTATTGCGGGGATCTCGCATTGCTTCCGCACCGAACGCGCGGCGGGCCGCGCCACGCGCGGGCTTTATCGCGTGCACCAATTCACCAAGGTCGAAATGGTCGTGATCGCGCCACCCGAGCAATCGGAAACGCTGCATCAGGAATTGCTGACCAACGAGCGCGATATTTTCAACGCGCTCGAAATTCCCTATCGCGTGCTCGATATCTGCACGGGCGATCTGGGTGCGGCCGCCTATCGCAAATACGATCTCGAAGCCTGGATGCCGGCGCGGGGCAATGGCGGCGAATTCGGCGAGATCACGTCGACGTCGAACTGCACCGAGTTTCAGGCGCGGCGCCTCAATATCCGCTATCGCACCGAGCCCAAGGGCAAGCCGCTTTACGTCCACACGCTGAACGGCACGGCGATCGCGCTCGGCCGCGCGATGATCTCGATCCTGGAGAACAACCAGCAGGCCGACGGCTCGGTCGTGGTGCCCAAGGCCCTGCGCCCGTTCCTGGGTAAGGATGTCCTCACCCCGCCGCCCGCGAAGAGCTGATCAGACCTCGAACTCGAACGCCACGCCGTATTCGCGTTCGAGCACCACGGTGTGGTGATCGACCTCGTTCGTGTCGGCGAGTTCGAGGTTGAAGAAATCCATCTGCGCGGCCTGGAAGAACGGGCCCGCATGCCACGTGCCGGCATGCAGCTTGATCGCGATTCCACCGGGCACTTTGAACGCGACGATATCGTCGAGTGCGGGTTTGGCGTTCGGATCGTCGAGCCCCTTGGGCGGGGCGACGCCCAGATACCAATCCTGACCGAGCGTCGAGGCAAGGCACTGCGTCACGCGGCGATGGCGGGTGATTTGGCGAAAGCCCAAACCCCGCCCTTCGAGCCGCATCACATAGAAGCGCGGCTTGCCCGCCGATAAATCCAGCCCGTCGGCCTCATACCCCGGCAAAGCAGCGCCGTCCGGGGCGGGTAAAATCGCCTCGCCATAAAGCGCGAAATTCTCGCGCGTCAGCGCCAGCGGTTTGAGCTTGCGGATTTGGGGCGGGGCCAGCTTGGTCACGGTTGTCATGGCGCCGATCATACAAGAATCGGGCCGGACGCGCGCTACGCCGGAAGGACGAAATCCTTCGGCGCCTCGTCGGAGCGATAGGCGCGGGTTTGCGCCACGTCGCGCAAATCCTTGTGCTGCAGCCCGAAGAAGAACGGCGGCTGGGCCGGGCGGTGGATGTTGAGCTTGACGTTGAACGCCTCCATCGACCGCGACCGGCCGATGGGATAGGCGAAGCTTTTGATGTCGAACGTGCCGGGCGCGATTTCATCGCCGGTGAGATAGAGCTTGATGCCCGAGACCTTCTCGGCCCCCAGCATCACGTTGTCGAAATCGCCCAGACGGCGTTGCGCCAAGCCGACGAAGCGCGGCGCATCCAGCGTGCGATAGATCATGCCCTTGCGGGGTGCGCCTTCCGCCATCGGACGCTGGAACGCGCCGATCAGAATTTGGCCGGGCATGGTCGCTTCGAGCAGGCTTTGCGTGTCGTCCTCGATCTCGCCCAGCACGTCGTTATGGATCGCGGGACTGCCGCCGCCGCGCGGCAGCGAAAACTCCCAGCCGCCGCCGACCGTGAAAGCGGCTTTGACCACGGGGGCCGCCGCTTCGTCGCGCGCGCGTTCCAACCCGTTCTCGGCAAGGGTGAGCGCGAGCAGGCAGAACAGGTCGATATCCGCCTTCCAGCCTTGGCGGCGATTCCACAAGCGATAGCCCTTGCCCGTCGGCGCGCGGCCCAGATCGATATCCGACCCGGCCGTCTCCAGACGCTCGGCCGCGATATTGATCGAATAGGACAACGTCGCGAGCTGCGCGATGCGTTGCGCGGTCGGCAAGGCGCGGAACCCGTCGATTTCGATGCGCGACATCGCGTGGAATTCGGTGCGCCGGATCGCGTAGCGGCCGATCGAGGCTTCCAGCGCCGACTGCAATTGCGGCGTGTTCCACCAGGGACCGGCCTGAATTTCCTCCATCCGCAAACGCGCGCGCGTGCAAGTTTGCGCGAGCTGCTGCAAATCCAAACGCTCGCCGCGCAACAAAGCGGGTTCGCTGGCGGCCAAGGCGGGCAGATCGGCGATGCGCGCGGTCGCGACGATCAGCGTCGTGCCGTCCAGCGTCCAGGCCGCGACGAAGCGCGAGCCGAGCTGCCATAGCTCGCCCAAGCGCTTGTCGATCGCGTGCAGCGCGGAGCGGGCATCGGTGATGGGACGGTCTTGGCGCATGATTAGAAATGGTAACCGATCAGTCGTTACCGAACCCTTGCGACGCAGGCGGCGCGCAGG
>JAIUNH010000368.1 GCA_020161965.1 Pseudomonadota bacterium | reverse complement strand
ATCTGGTCGGCGCCGTAGTCGCCCTCATCCTCGAACTGGTCCGCAATCAGCCAGCCGGTCAGGAACAGCGGGCGAAACACCGGCCAATAATCATGGTCGGCGGCGCGATAGTCGTGGAGCGCGTCGATACGCTGATAATTATTATAGATCGGCGGCAGGGTCGTGCGGCGCGGGGTGACGTCGGTGAAACCCGCGGGGCCGACATTGCCGGCGGTCAGCACCGTGCCCGCGGCCATCGGATAATAGCCGTAGAAGCGGTCGCCGGGCGCGATGCCCTCTGCCGCGCTTTCGGTGACGGTGGCGAAGCCCCAGACCGGAAGGCGGCCGGGATCGCCGCGTTCGGCGAAGAAGTCCCAATAGCCCTGGTCGTTGCCGAACAGCCCCGCGGGCTTGCCGAACACCGCATAGGTGATGTTGTTCGCGGTCATCGCATAGCTGTCGAGCCGAACGCGGACCTGCCCGGCCTCCAGCGGCGTCGATGCGTCGTCGACCAGCTCCGCCGCCGTCACGTCGTCGCGGTCGATGTCGATTTCGCGGGCGAGGGCGCTGCACAGACCGTCACCTTGCGCACCAATTTGGACGAAACCGTGGCCTTGGGGCCCGCGCATCCCTTGCGTGTAACCGAAATGCCGGACGGGGCGCGCATTCCCTATGTGATGATCGGCCGCGGATTGGAGGCCCGAATCGCCCGCGCGCCGTTCTATCGTCTGGTCGAGCGCGCGGTCGAAGCGCCCGGCGGCGGCTTGGGCGTGTGGAGCCAGGGCGCGTTTTTCGAATTGGGCCCGGCAGCATGAGTCTTTCGACCGAGATTATCCGTGCGCGGCTGGCGCAGAGCGAACCCGGCATTCGCCGGGCTGGGATCCGTATTCGCGGCGATCACGACGGAAATCCGGGTTTGGGGCCGGAACCGGCCAAGCCGTTGCGCCCGGCGGCGGTGCTGGTCCCCTTGGTGGCGCGGCCGGAAGGTTTGTCGGTGCTGCTGACCCAGCGCACCGCGCATCTGCACGACCATGCGGGCCAAATAAGTTTTCCCGGCGGGCGGGTCGATGCCGGCGATGCCGACGCGCTCGCCGCCGCCTTGCGCGAGACCGAGGAGGAAATCGGGCTTGCGCGCAAGCACATCGAAATCGTCGGGCGGCTCGACACGTATCAAACGCGCACGGCCTATCAGGTGACGCCGATCGTCGGCATCGTCACGCCGCCTTTCGATTTGGTGCCCGACGCATTCGAAGTCGCCGACATCTTCGAAATGCCCTTGGAATATGCGTTGAACGCGCGCAACCACGAACGGCATTCGAGGATTTTTCAAGGCATCGAACGGCATTTTTGGGTGCTACCCTATCGCGATCGTTACATCTGGGGAGCGACCGCGGGCATGTTAGTGAATCTCTACGAAGCGTTGACCGGCGAAGCGGCGGTGCCCCAACCGCCGGGATCGGCGTCGCGCGAATGACGCGGATTCTTCTTCAAATCGTCTTGCCGTTGATTCTGCCGTTCATCGTCTACGCGGCGTGGCTGTCGGTCGAACAACGGCGCGCGGAAAAACTCGGGCGCGGCGAAGCGCCGACTTGGGCGGAAGCGCCGCTGGTGTGGCTGGCGGGGGCAGGCCTCGCCCTCGTGTTGATCGCGACGGCGGGATTCGCCTTGCTGCAAGGCGGCGATAAATACGACGGGCAATACGTGCCCGCGCGCGTCGAAGACGGGCGCATCGTACCCGGCCATATCGAACGGCGTTAACGGAGCGAAGCGATGGACGGCGAACGCGACGAGCGCGGCGGCGGCGGACCCAAGCGGGCCAAGAACGTGCTGGGCCTGCCGCTCGCCGATTGCAGCCATGCGCCCTTGACCGGCTTCTTCCGCGACGGCTGCTGCAATACGGGGCCGATGGATCGCGGCGTGCATACCGTGTGCGCGGTGATGACCGCCGAATTCCTCGCCTTCTCCAAATCGCGCGGCAACGATCTGTCGACGCCGATGCCCCAATACGGATTCCCCGGCTTGAAGCCCGGCGATCAATGGTGCTTATGCGCGGCGCGCTGGCAGGAAGCCTTGCTGGAAGGCAAGGCACCGAAGGTGAATTTGCGCGCCACGCATGTCGCCACGCTGGATATCTGCGCGCTCGACGATCTGAAGGCGCACGCGGCCGAAGACGTCTAAACTGCCGCCCATTATGGAATCGATGCTTGATCCATTACCGCCTTGGGCGAACGACGCGCCCGCAAGCACCGTGCTGGCGGCGCTGGGGCCCGATGCGCGTTTCGTCGGCGGTTGCGTGCGCGACGCGTTGATCGGCGCCGTTCCGGTCGACATCGATATCGGCGTGCCCTATCCGCCCGAAGATACGATCGCCAAGCTGACGGCCGCGAAACTGCGCGCGATCCCCACGGGGATCGAACACGGCACGGTCACCGCATTATCCGGTAAGGCCAAATACGAGATCACGTCTTTGCGCCGCGACGTGGAAACATTCGGCCGCCATGCGCGCGTCGCCTTCGATGCCGATTGGCGCGAGGACGCGGCGCGCCGCGACTTCACCATCAACGCCCTGTCGCTCGATCAAGCGGGCGCGCTCCACGATTATTTCGACGGGCGCGCCGATCTCGAAGCGGGCCGCGTGCGCTTCATCGGCGACGCCGCGACGCGCATCCGCGAAGACGTGCTGCGGATTTTGCGCTTCTTCCGCTTTCACGCGCGTTTCGCGCGCGGGGATTTCGACGGCGCGTCGCTGGCGGCGTGTCGAGACGGCGCAGCACTTTTGCCCAATCTCTCGGCCGAGCGTGTCTGCGCCGAGATGTTCCGCTTGCTCGCCGGGCCCAACGCGGCATCGATGCTGGCGGCGATGCGCGACGCCCGGCTGCTGGCGCATTGGCTGCCGGAAGCCGACGAAGCGGGTATTGCGCATATCGCTGCCCTCGATGCGTTGGAAACAAAGCTTGGCGTCGCCGCCGCCGATCCGATCCGCCGGCTTGCGTGTTTCGCACTCGATGCGCGCGAATTCGCGCGGCGCTGGCGTTTGTCGAACGCGCAAGCGGCACGGCTCGAACGCTTCATCCGGCCGCCGGCGCGCATCGAAGCGGGGCTCGATGCGGCGGCACTTTCGCGCGTGTTCTATTGGCTGGGGGACGATTTGCGCGACCGCGCGCTGATCGACGCGGCGTTGTTCGCGGATCCGGCACAGGCCGTTGCCGTCTTCGCTGCCGCTAAGGATTGGGTGCGGCCCGAATTCCCGATCGGCGGCGAGGATCTGCGCGCGGCGGGCGTGGCGCCGGGCCCCGCGATGGGCAACGCGTTGCGCGCGGCGGAGCGCGCTTGGGTGGATTCGAATTTCTCTCTATCAAAAGAAAATCTACTGGCGCGCGCCGCGAAGAATGAACCGTAAAAATCTTCGCCGCGATCGTATGGCGTTTCATACATAAGTAACGGCACCAAAAGATTGGCTACTTGAAGCGCCGATTCGCCGTGGATTTTTCGCTCGATGCGCGCGATAGCCGCGCTTTGCGCGTGCATCCGACCTGCGATTTAGGTATATGCGCAACGTCTCGCTTCCTCGTCGTTCCGGTCCGACTCGATATCGATGCTCGATTTCGCAGCCTCCGCACGCGCTGAAAGCCGACGAATGCCCTTGCCGCCCGAAGACGGCACATTCGTCGAAATGATCGCGCGCTGGCAGGCGCAGCGGGGCGAATTTCTATTGCCGCCGCGCGGGAAGGTGACCTTCGAAGCGATGCTGCCGATGGTCGGCCGCGTCAATTTGATCGATGTCGAGCCCAACTCGGCCGACCCGACCGGCTATGATTTCGTTTTCCGCTTGGTGTGCACGGCGCGCGATCTGCGCGGGCGCATGCCGCCGCGCACGGTGGCGGAGGTGAAACCCGAAATCCACGCCCGTACGATGGCGGCCGATTTCGCGGCTTGCGTGCGCGAGGGCGCGCCGACGGTCACGGAAGTCCATTTGTCCGACGGCGCGTCGGATGCGTCGTTCCGCCGCCTGTTGCTGCCTTACGCGGCCGAAGCGGGCGATACGCGCGTGGCGATGCTCGCGGCCTGTTTGCTCGACGGGCCCGGCGTGCGCGAAGTGCTGCAAAGCCCGCGCTTCTCCGGCGGGCAGAGTTAGCGCCTTTATTTACGGCCAGCCGACATCGGGCGGCAGGCTCATCAAAATCGCTTCGACATTGCCGCCGGTCTTCAGGCCGAAGGTCGTGCCGCGATCGTAAAGCAGATTGAACTCGACATAGCGCCCGCGCCGCATTCGTTGATGCTCGCGCTCGGCGTCCGTCCACGGTTCGCGCATATGCTTGCGCACCAGCGGCACATAAGCGTCGATAAAGGCGAGGCCCACATCGCGGGTGAAAGCGAAATCCTTCTCCCAATCGCGCGCACCGTGCTTATCGCCGAGATTGTCGAAGAAAATGCCGCCCACGCCGCGCGGCTCGTTGCGGTGGGGCAGGAAGAAATATTCGTCGCACCATTTTTTGAAGTGGGATAGTAGGCAGGATCGTGCTTGTCGCACGCCGCCTTGTAGGCACCATGGAAATGCGCCGTGTCGGGTTC
>JAIUNH010000367.1 GCA_020161965.1 Pseudomonadota bacterium | reverse complement strand
TCAGATTGCCGAGCACATCGCCATGCTGGCGGCGCAACCGTTCCCATTCGCGCTGCGCATCGGCTTGGCTGCGTACCGACGCCAATTGAATACGAATGCCGCCGGCCGCGGGAACGGCCGCGACTTGCGGGGAAGGTGCCGGCGTTGCGGGACGTGCTGCCGGGGCTGCCGGTGCCGGTGTGGGCGCCGCTTGTTGCGGACGTGGTGCGGCCGGTGTCGGCAACGGTGCGGGCGGCGGCACTGGGGCCGGCGCGTTGGCGCCCCCCGGTTGGATCGAGGCGCGCGGCGGCGCCGTGACGGGCACCGCATCGGCCGTCGGCTCGACCTGCGGCGCATCGGGAACCACGACGCGCGGGGCCGGCGGCGGTTCGGGCACGGGGCGCGGCATTACGGCTTCGGGGCCGGGCAGCAAGCGTTCCACCTGCCCGCCCGGAGCGGCCTGGGTGGTGGCGCCGCCCGAGGATTGCTGGCCGACGCGATTATAGATTTCCTTGTCCTGGAACGGCACGTCGATGCCGCCGGGCTGATCGGGCCGCGTTTTCATCGGCCGTGCATCCGCGCGCACGATCGGCAGCGAATTGGGATCGGTCGATCCGTCGCGCGTTTCCAAATACGTGTAGGCCAGCAGAGAGCCGAACCCGACGACGGCCGAGAACGCGAACGCCGCCGCGAGCCAACGCCCCCAGCCGCGCCCCTTCCCGCCGCCATTGCTACCGCGCGTGCGCGCCGGCCCGCCGCTCAACGGAGCGGGCTCGTCGCCGGTCGTCAGGATCGGTTTGGCGCCTTCGGGCAGCATCGTCAGCGCAGCTCCTCGGCGGGCGTCACGCCCAGCAAGCGCAAGCCAGACGCGACCGTGATGCCGACATTGCGCACAAGGGCGAGGCGCGCGAGCGTCGTCTCGCGATCTTCGGGCAGCACGAAGCGCAACGACGGGTCGGCATTGCCGCGCGTCCACAGCGCGTGGAACGTCGACGCAAGATCGTAAAGCCAGAACGCGACGCGATGCGGCTCGCTTGCTTCGGCCGCCGCTTCCAGTATGCGCGGATAACCCGACAACATGCGCAGCAACGCCAATTCGTCGGCGTCACCGATACGCGACAGATCGGCCTTCGCCAAAGCCGCGTCCGACGTGTCGAGATCGGCGAAATTCGCTTTGGCTTGGCGGAACGCCGAACGATGGCGCGCATGCGCGTACTGCACGTAGAAGACCGGATTGTCCTTCGACTGCTCGCGCACTTTGGCGAAGTCGAAATCGATATGCTGGTCCTGCTTACGCGTCAGCATCACGAAGCGCACGACATCGGCACCCACTTCGTCGACCACGTCGCGCAGCGTGACGAAGGTGCCCGCACGCTTGGACATCTTCACCGGCTCGCCCTTGTCCAGCAGATTGACCATCTGGCAGAGCTTCACTTCAAGCGTCGCGCGGCCTTCCGACAACGCCTTCACGGCGGCGTCGACGCGCTTCACATAGCCGCCGTGGTCGGCACCCCACACATCGATCAAGCGTTCGAAACCACGGCGATACTTGTCGAGGTGATAGGCCATGTCGGCCGCGAAATAGGTCCACGTGCCGTCGGACTTGGCCAGCGGACGATCGACATCGTCGCCGAACTGCGTCGCGCGGAACAGCATTTGCGGGCGCGGTTCCCAATCCTCGGGCTTCATGCCCTTGGGCGGTTCGAGCACGCCCGTGTAGACGAGATCGCGCGACTTCAAATACTCGATCGCTTCGTTGACGCGGCCCTTGCCGACGATGTCGTTCTTCTCGCTCGAGAAGACCTTATGGACGACGCCCAGCGCCTTCAGATCCTCGCGGATCAAGTCCATCATCGCGGCGATGGCGCGCTCGCGGAACAACGTGAGCCATTCGGCTTCCGGCGCCGTTTGATACTTGGTACCGAACTCGGTCGCGAGTGCGGCACCGACCGGCTTCAGATAATCGCCGGGGTATAGCCCTTCGGCGACCGGGCCGACATTCTCGCCCAGCGCTTCGCGATAGCGGTGATGGACGGAACGCGCCAGCACATCGACCTGCGCGCCCGCATCGTTGATGTAGTATTCGCGCGTTACGTCATGGCCGGTTTTTTCCAACAACGCGGCCAACGCATCGCCGACGACGGCCCCCCGGCAATGGCCGACATGCATCGGCCCCGTCGGATTGGCGGAGACGTATTCGACGTTGACCTTCTTGCCGCCGCCCATCGTGCCGTCGCCGAATTTCTCGCCCAGCGTCAGGATGGAGCGCGCGAGGTCGCGCCAGATTTCGGGCTTGAGCTTCATGTTCACGAAGCCCGGCCCCGCGATATCGGTCCCGGCGATGCGCGGATCGGCGGCGAGCTTGGCCGATAGCAACTCCGCCACGTCGCGCGGCTTCATCTTGGCGCCCTTGGACAGCACCAAGGCGGCGTTGGTCGATAGGTCCCCGTGCGTGATGTCGCGCGGCGGTTCGACCACGGCGCGCGAGAGGTCGAGACCGGCGGGCAGCTTGCCTTCCGCGACGAGCGCGTCGAGGGACTTGGCGAGTACGGCGTGGAATTCGGCGAAGATATTCATGAGGAGATGCAAAGCCGTCGGTGTTCGTTTTGGGCGAAAAGATCGGTCATGCCGGCGATGTAGTCGGCGACCGCGCGATGGATCGGTTCGCGTCGTCGCCATTCCTCCGGCAGAAGGTCGGGCGACGCGCAGTAACGCGCGAACAAGTCGCGCACGATCGCCTTGGCCGCGTCGGTGCGTTCGACGACCTTGGCGTGGCGATACATACGCGCGAACAGGAATTTTCGCACGCCTTCGATATCGGCGCGCATCGCGTCCGAAAAACCGACCAGCGGTTTGCCCAGGTCCCGCACCGCGTCCGCGTCGCGCGGGCGCCAGGCGCGCAGGCGCGCGCGCGTTTCCGTCAGCAAATCTTCCACCATCCGGCCGATCGCCTCGCGCACCGCTTCCGCCTGGCGGCGCTGGGCATCGATCCCGGGATGTTGCTTGCGAATTTCGGCGAAAATAGGCCCGAATAACGGGGTGTCGGCCAGATCGTCCTCGCCGAACAACCCGGCGCGCAAGCCGTCGTCCAGATCATGGGCGTTATAGGCGATGTCGTCGGACAGCGCCGCGACCTGCGCTTCGGCCGACGCATAGCTCGAAAGATCGAGCGGATAGACGCGGTCGAATTCGACGATGGCGCCGGGCACGTCCGATCCCGTAACCGGGCCGTTATGCTTGACCACCCCTTCCAGGGATTCCCAGGTCAGGTTCAATCCGTCGAAGCCGATATGGCGGCATTCGAGTTCGGTCAGGAGGCGCAGCGTATGCGCATTGTGATCGAACCCGCCGTGGTCCTTCATCGCGGCATCGAGCGCGTCTTCGCCCGCATGGCCGAAACAGGTGTGGCCAAGATCGTGGGCGAGCGCCAAGCACTCGGTCAGATCTTCGTCGAGGCCAAGCGCCCGCGCGATCGTGCGCGCGATCTGCGCCACTTCGATCGAATGCGTCAGCCGGGTCCGATACAGATCGCCTTCGTGATTGACGAAAACCTGGGTCTTGTAGACCAGGCGCCGGAACGCCGTGGAATGAATGATGCGATCGCGGTCGCGCTGAAATTCGCCACGGAAGCGCGGCGCCGGCTCCTCGTAGCGACGGCCCCGCGATCTGTCGTCGGTGGCGGCATAGGCGGCGAGGCTGGTCGGATGAGGATTCATTGCGGACCGGGGGGGTTCAGCCGAAATGTTGCCTGAGCGTAGCTTCGAGCGTCTGGTTTGGATAGTCACCGACCACGTCCGCCTGCCCCAGCCGCCGCAACAGCACCAGACGCAGCCTGCGATCCAGCACTTTCTTGTCCATGCCCATGAGTTCGCGCCCCCGCTCCGCGCCGATGCGTGGAGCCTGGACCGGAGGCCGAAGCGCTCCAGCAGACGCACGGCACGATCCCGGTCCGTCTCGGGCAACCATCCCAGCCGGGCGGACATGTCGGCAGCCATCGCCATGCCGACGGCCACCGCTTCGCCATGCAGCCAGGTGCCGTAGCCGGTCGCCGTTTCGATGGCGTGGCCGAAGGTGTGGCCGAGATTCAGAATGGCGCGCAGACCGTGCTCGCGCTCGTCGATTCCAACGATTTCGGCCTTGATCTCGCAGGAACGCTTGATCGCGTGGACTACGGCAGCGTCATTACGCGCCAGCAGCGCTGCCGCATTCTCTTCCAGCCATTGAAAGAATGCCGCGTCGTAAATGAGCCCGTACTTGACGACTTCGGCGATGCCGGCGCGGTATTCGCGATCCGGAAGCGTCGCCAGCGTACTGGTGTCGGCAATGACACAGCGCGGCTGATAGAACGCGCCGATCATGTTCTTGGCCTTGGGGTGATTGACCGCCGTCTTGCCGCCGACCGAGGAATCGACCTGGGCCAGCAGCGTGGTGGGCATCTGCACATAGTCGATGCCGCGCTGATAGCAGGACGCGGCAAAGCCGGCCATGTCGCCAATGACGCCGCCGCCGAGCGCGATCACCGCCGCGTCGCGATTCATGCGCGTCTCGATCAGGGCATCGAGAATGCGGGCGAAGTTGTCC
>JAIUNH010000366.1 GCA_020161965.1 Pseudomonadota bacterium | reverse complement strand
GGCCCGGCTTCTCGAACCTCGTCGTGGCGATCGCTTTTGCCTTCCTGCCGCGCTTCATCCGCGTGGCCCGCGCATCCACGATGACGATCAAGGCCGAGCCCTATATCGACGCCGCGATCGCCGCCGGACAGAAACCCTGGCGCATTCTGCTGCGCCATGTTCTGCCGAATATCTCGGGGCCCTTGGTCGTCGTCGCCACGCTGTGGGTCGCGACCGCGATCCGTATCGAAGCGACGCTCAGCTTTCTCGGGCTCGGCACGCAACCGCCGTCGCCCAGTTGGGGCAATATCATTCGCGACGGCTTGACCGAAATTCTCGTCTCGCCCTGGTCGGTCGTGACGGCGGGCCTCGCCGTCACCGCCTGCGTGCTCGCCTTCAACATGGTGGGCGACGCGATCCGCGACATTCTCGATCCGGAGTCGCGCGAATGAGCAATTTCGCGGGGCAGGGGCCGATTCTGTCGGTCCGCAATCTCGTCGTCGAATTCGCGACACGATCGGGCACGATCCGCGCGGTGGACGATATCAGCTTCGACGTGCCGCGCGGCGGTTGCGTGGGCATCGTCGGCGAGTCCGGCTCGGGCAAAAGCGTCACGGCGCTTGCGATCATGCGCTTGCTGGCCGAACCGAATGGCCGCATCGCGAGCGGATCGGTGCTGCTCGACGGCGTGGATATCGCGCGACTGTCGCAGTCCGAGATGCAGCGCCGTCGGGGCCGGGAACTGGCGATGGTGTTCCAGGAGCCCATGACTTCGCTCAACCCGGTATTTCCGGTGGGCGATCAGATCGCCGAAGCGATCCAGCTCCACATGAATCTCGGCCGCCGCGCTTCGCGCCGTCAGGCGGTCGATGCCTTGGCGCTGGTCGGCATTCCCGATCCGGAACGGCGTGCCGACAATTACCCGCATGAGTTATCTGGCGGCATGCGCCAGCGCGTGATGATCGCGATGGCGCTGGCGTGCGAACCGAAGCTTCTGATCGCCGACGAGCCGACGACGGCGCTGGACGTCACGATCCAGGCGCAGATCCTCGATCTGCTGCGCAATCTGCGCGGCCGTTTGTCGACCGCCATCGTGATGATCACGCATGATTTGGGCGTGGTCGCCGAAATCGCGGACGAGGTCTTGGTCATGTATGCGGGGCGGCTTGTCGAGCAGCGCGAGGTGAACGCGATCTTCGCCGCACCGTCGCACCCTTATACGGAAGGGCTGCTGCGCTCGATCCCGCGTCTCGACGATCCGCGTGATCGCTTGGAACAGATCCCCGGCGTGGTGCCCAGTCCTTTGGCGCGGCCGGCGGGTTGCCGGTTCAATCCGCGCTGCGATCAGGTCCGCGACATCTGCAAGACGCACGAACCGGCTTCGTTCCGCACGCCGGATGGGGGCGCCACGATGTGCTGGCGTCAAACGGGCTTCGTTGTCCCGGCGGAGGGCGTGCGATGACCGGCGCGCCGCTTCTCGACGTTCAAGACGTTTCCAAAGTGTATGGCGGTGGCGGATTGCTCGGCGGGCGCGGGGGAATCCACGCCGTCGACAAGGTTTCCTTCGCGATGGCGCATGGCGAAACCCTGGCGCTGGTCGGCGAGTCCGGCTGCGGCAAGACGACGACGGCGCGGATGGTCGTACGCTTGCTCGATCCGACGTCGGGCCGCATCGTGTTCGACGGCGTCGACCTTGCGTCGTTGGGGGCCGCCCAACTGCGCGAGGCAAGGCGCCATTTCCAGATCGTGTTCCAGGATCCGTTCGCGTCGCTCAGCCCGCGCGAACGCATTCTCGACATCGTCGGGGAACCGCTTCAGGCGCACGGGATTTGCCGCACGCGCGCGGAACTCAAAGACCGTGTGGTGGAGCTGCTCGAACAGGTCGGTCTCAGTGCCGCGCATATCGACCGGTTTCCGCACCAATTCTCCGGCGGGCAGCGCCAGCGCATCGGTATCGCACGCGGCATCGCGCTCAATCCGAAACTCGTCGTCGCGGACGAACCCGTTTCGGCGCTCGACGTGTCGGTGCAAAGCCAGGTCATCAATCTGCTGCAGGATCTGCAGACGAAGCTCGGCATCGCCTATTTGATCGTGGCACACGATCTGGCGGTGGTCCGGCATATCGCGCGGCGCGTGGCGGTCATGTATCTCGGCCGGATCGTCGAACTCGCCGACAAGGACAGCCTGTTCGCCCGGCCGCATCATCCCTATACGCAAGCGCTGATCTCGGCCGCCCCCGTTCCCGATCCGCAACGACGCAACAAACGGATCGTGCTGACCGGCGACGTGCCCAGCCCCGCGCGCGTGCCGTCGGGCTGCCGCTTCCATCCGCGTTGTCCGATCGCGCAGGATATTTGCCGAAAGGTCGATCCGGCGTTGAACGCGGCCGCCCCCGGTCACGCCGTGGCGTGCCACTTCGCCAAGCCGTCGCCGATTCCGGTCGATTGAAATGTCAGCGCGCGGCGCCGGTAATCCGATCGATCAGCTCGAGATACGCGTTCTGGAGATGGCGTCGGCTGACATCCTGCGCCGCGTCGCGCGAATGGCGCGCGAAGGCGTCGATGATCCGATGATGCTCGTCGATCATGTCGTCCATCCGGCTGGGGCCGTAGCCGAAACGTGCGCGCAAGGCGCGGATCAGCGTGTGGTGCCGGCGCAAAATCTGCAGCGCTTCGCGATTGGGGCGGATATTGAGCGCCACGCCGTGGAATTCGATATTGCGTTGGATGACGGCGTCGCGCGTGCCGCGCGCGGCCGCTTCTTCGAAATCCGCTTGGATTTGACGCATCCGGGAGACGTCTTCGTCGGACGCGATAACCGCGCGCTCGCCTTCGAGATAGGGGATCAAGCCGAGACGGATCTCGTAGATCTCCTCGATGAAGGCGGTCGTGATCGCGCGCACGACAGCACCGCGCTTGGGCTGAAGGATGACGATGCCTTCGGCCGACAAAGCGAGCAGCGCTTCGCGGATCGGCGCGAGGCTCAGCTTGTAGCGATCGGCCAGATCGTTCGTCATCAAGCGCTCGCCATCGGCGAAGCGGCCGTCGATGATGTCGCGCCGGATCGCGTCGGCGGCGAGCGTGTAGCTCGGCGCGCCGATCGCGGAACGATCGGTTTCTTCGGCGAAGATATCGGGCCAAGCGCGCGCTTGGCCTTGCGTGTTGCTTTCGACGTTCATGGTTCCATCGCCGACGATCGAATTCCGTGCGGAACGAAGCGCCGCACCGATAGAAAATTTACACGCTGGCGCGCGTCAAATCACGCGCGAAATCCAAATAAAATTCTTGGAGTGAGACGACATGGCCGACGCGCTTGTATCTGGCATTGAGTACGACGTCGATGCGGCGTGGGGACGTGCCGAAACGATCGAATGGGCGACAAGCCATCTCGCGCAAACCATCCGCGCGTCGCGGCGCGCTGCAAATGCGCGCACGCGCATCGTCGTAACGAAGCGCGCCGGCGATGCGGCGGATTCGTTCGCGATCAAACCGATCGCCGGCGGCTTGCAGATTTTCGCGGGCGACGCGCGCGGTGCCGTCTATGCGCTTACCGAACTCGCCGAGCGCGTGCGACTCGCGACCGGGGATGGCGATCCGCTGGCGTTGGATACGGAATTTTCGCAAGCGCCGTCGACGCGCGTGCGCAGCGTTTGCCGTTTCTTCTGTTCGGAGGAGGAGGACAAGCGCTGGTTCTACGACGAGCAGACGTGGCGCGACTATTTGACGATGCTGGCGAGCAATCGCTTCACGCGTTTCTCGATCGGCTTCGGGCTTCAGTATAACTACCCGTACTACAATCGTCTTATCGAGGACGTGTATTTCTATTTCGCCTATCCGTTTCTCGTCGATGTGCCCGGCTACGACGTGCGCGTCCATGGTCTGTCGACCGAGGAACGGCAACGCAATCTCGACATGCTGCGTTTCATCGGCCGCGAGGCGGCGCGGCGCGGACTCGAGTTTCAGGTCGCGCTATGGACGCATGGCTACGATTTCCACGACGTGCCGCGCGCGAACTATCAGATCACCGGCATCGATCGCGGCAATCAGGCCGAGTATGTCCGCGATGCGCTCGGGACATTGATGCGGCAAGTGCCGGAGATCACCGGCTTGACGATCCGCGTCCATGTCGAAGGCGGCGTGCCGGAAGGCAGCTATCCGTTCTGGGAGACGGTGTTCTCGTCGCTAAAAGGGATCGGCCGGCCGATCGCGCTGGACGTTCACGCGAAGGGCACGGATCGCCGCATCATGGAGATCGCGCTCTCGACCGGGCACAAGATGACGATGTCGCCCAAATTCATGGCCGAGCATACGGGCTTGCCTTACCACCAATCCGCCGTGCGCCGGCGCGAGATGCCGTCCGACGAAGCGGTCGGCCAGATTTTCAAGCTCAGCGAAGGTTCGCGCCGCTTCCTGCGCTATGGCTATGGCGATCTGCTGGCGAGCGATCGCGATTACGATGTGCTCGTGCGCGTATGGCCGGGCACGCAGCGCGTGCTGCTATCGGCCGATCCGGCCTTCGCGGCCGCCTATGCGCGCGCGGCGCGGTTCTGCGGCGCTTCGGGCATGGAATTCTGCGAGCCCTTGTCCTTCAAGGG